>NZ_RWIL01000136.1:0-20718 GCF_009764635.1 Pseudomonas sp. PB103
AGCTCCTACACAAATCCCATGTAGGAGCTGCCGCAGGCTGCGATCTTTTGATCTTAAAAAAAACCGCCCTTGCGGGCGGCTAAAAGTGCTTCGACCCTAAATCAGAAGCCAAGGCTGAAGCTGATGGTCATCGCGTGGTCGTTGTTGTCATTCGACAATTGCCCCGAATAACCCACTCCGAGTTTGCCGGTCGGGCTGATCTGGAAGTCCACCCCTGCTTCGACCAGCGCGCTGTCCTTGGCGATCGGTACGCCTTGGGTGCTGAACGAGGCGCCGCCGTCGATGAAGCTCAGGTCGGCGTCAGGTTTGGTGTCGCCGAAGGCATGGCGCCAGCCGATGGCCGCGCGCGGGGTGAATTGCCCGCCGTTGGCCAGGGTGATGACTTTGCCGGCGCGTACACCGAGGGTCGAGAAGGTGATGTCCTGATCGGCTTCCGCCTTCAGTCGCCCTACCCCGCCTTTTTCCTTGGCCTTGTCGGAGTCGTAGTTGACATACGACAGACCGGCGAACGGCTCAAGGGCAATGCCGCCGGCTTCAATCGTGTAACCGACTTCACCAAACACCTGAGCGCTGCGGGCGTCGTAATTGGCCTTCAGGCGATCGTTGTAGCTGCCGACGCTGACGTCGCGTTTGGTCTCGATGTCGTGCCAGCTGTACGCCGCGCCGAGGCGCACGGCCAGTGCATCGAATTGCGAGTTGAGGTACGCCGCCAGGTGGTAGCTTTCAACGGTGGCATCCGAGCGACGATCATGCGCATCGAGGTCGCTGCGGGTGTAACCGGCGGCCATGCCCACGCGCCACTGATCATCGAGCTGCTTGTCAGTGCCGAGCATGAAACCGCTGAGGTTGCGATCGAGGCTGGCGGCGTTGCTGTCGCCATCCGACTCGCCCCAGGCGCCGAGTGCGCGGGCCCAGCCGACCATTTCGCCGTGGCAACCGTTGCTGCTCAATTGGTTGTCACTCGGCGCCAGGGCGCGGCGTGGATCATCCGCGGCGCTGCACGATGGCTGACGCATGCGGTCGTTGACCGCTTCGCGCACGTAGCGCGAATCCTCGAGGATGGCGCTGGCGGTGCTGGCATGAATTTCCCCCGACAGGCTGTCGAAGGCATTGCGCGCACCGGCGACGCTGAGGTTGACGATTTCGTTCTGCAACGCCGCACCCGCCGAACCATTGCGCATCAACGCCGAGGCAGTGTTGCGCTGGTTCTGGGTGGCAGCGACATCGACAAAGGAATTGCCGTTGCGACTGACCACCAGATTGACGGCGTTGGCGTCGTACACCAGTGCCGAATCGAGGAACGCGTACTGAGGCAAGTCTGCAGCACTGAAGGTCCCGACCACACCGCCACCTGCGGTGATCAGCGAGTACACGGTATTGCCGGTGAACGGCGCCAGCGAGTTCACCTGCAAGCCGCCACCCAGCGTCGCCGTGCCACCGACCGCCAATGGCGTGGCGGTTGGCGAGCTGACGGTCAGGGCCAGCACGCCATCGGAGGCGTTGGTCAGGTTGCCGGCAACGCTCAGCGTGCCCGCCTCGGAACCGGATTGCACCACGCCGTGGTTGACGATCGAACCGACGCTGCCGTTACCGCTCAGGCCAGCACCGTTGGCCACGGTGACTTGTCCACCGAGCGAGGCCCGCGCCGAGCGGCTGCCGACTTGCAGCACGCCTTGATCGACCGAGACCGTACCGTTGAACGGTTGATTGCCGGTCAGCAACAACGTGCCGTCGCCGCGTTTGACCAAGGCGCCCGTGCCACTGAGCACACCGTTGAACTGGCCGTTGGCATTTTGCTGGAACACCAGCGACGCGTTGTCGAGGATGTTGCCCTGCAGACTGGTGGTGTTACCGATCAGCGTACCGCCGCTGACCGTGGTGCCACCGCTGTAGGTGTTGGCCCCCGTCAATACCAGCGTGCCGGAGTCGAGTTTCTCGATACCGCCGGTGCCCACCAGCGGCACGGAGATTTGCGCGCTGGCCCCGGCATTGACGCGCACCGGTGCAAGGCTGCCATCCGGACCGTTGACTGGTGTCAGCGTACCGCCGGCGCCCGGTGTCAGGTTATAGCCGTTGGTGAGAAATTGCAGGCCGGTAAAGTTCTGATTGCCCTGCACGGTAACCGTGCCGCTCTGGCCACCGAACACTGCAAATTGACCATTCGAACCGAGGGCCTGAGTGCCTGTCGGGTCCGTCCAGTTGGTGCCTGGCCCCCACACGCCACTGCCACCGCCAATGCTGCCGTCGGGATTGGTGGTGCCGCCGTTCCAGAACTGCACCTCACCCGGAGTGCCTTGCACCAGCAGGTTGATCTGATTGGCGATGGCCGTTTGCAGGGTCAGGTTGGCCGCCGCTACCGGCAGGCTGCCATAGACCAGACCGTTGTCGGTCAGGCTGCCACCGTAGCGAAACAGTTGATACACCCCGGTGCCGAAGCCGCCGGCATTGCTGACGTTCAGCGTGCCGTCGAGGGTCAGGTTGCCGGCGACATCAACCACCGTGGTCGAGCTGGTCGCCGAGCCGAGGCTGAAGTCCAGATTGGTCCCCGACGACAGTGCCAGTGCACCGACCGACAACGGCGTTGCCGTGCCGCCACCGACCAAGGTCGCGCCGCTGGCCAGTTGCACCGCGCCGCTAAGCTGGCCGCTGCCGCCGAGTTTAGCCCCGCTGGCAACGCTGACGTTGCTGCTGTTGAGCGTGCCGTTGACCAACAGGCTACCGGCCTGCACCGAAGTGTTGCCGGTAAGGCCGTTGTTGCCGCTCAGGAGCAATTGCCCACTACCGGTTTTGTTCAGCGTGCCGGTGCCGGTGAGGTTGCCGGTGTAACTGCCATTGGCGTTCTGCTCAAAGGTCAGCGTGGCGTTGTTGACGATCGCACCTTGCAGGCTGCTGGTGTCGCCGCGCGTGCTGCCGGCGTTCAGCGTGGTGCCACCGCTGTAGGTGTTGGCCCCGCTGAGCAGCAGATCACCGGCGCCGTTTTTCACCAGGCTGCCACTGCCGGTCACCGCGCCGATCAGCGTGGTGTTCTGGTTGCCGGCGAGCGTCAGTTGCGCGCCGAGGTTGATCGCGTTGGCCAGTTGCAGCGCCGAGGTGCTGTCGAGGGTGCCATTGCCGGTCACGCTCAGTGCGCCACTGCTGATCGCGCTGTTGTTGCCCAGAATCAGCGTGCCGCCGGCGAGTTGGGTGCCGCCGCTGTAGCTGTTGTTGCCGTTGAGGGTCAGGCTCGACGCGCCGGCCTTGATCAGGCTGCCCGTGCCGCTGACCACGCCGCCCAGCGTCAGGGCGTTGGAGCCGGCGACGGTCAAGCCACCGTTGAGCACCACGGCATTGCCGAGGGTGACGGCGGTGTTGCTGTCCAGCGCGGTACCCGCGGCGGCGGTCAACACACCAGTGCCGAGGGCCGCGTTGTTGCCGACTACGATCTTGCCGCCATTCAGCGCGGTGCCGCCGGTGTAACCGTTAGCGGCGTTGAGCACCAGCGTGCCGGTGTCGTATTTGCCGAGGGTGCCGGCACCGTTGAGCGCCACACCAATCGTTGCAGTGGCGTTCGGGTCTACCCGCACCGTGGCATTGCCCAGCGAACCGTTGACCAGATTCAGCGAACCCGCCGTGCCGTTGACCAGGTTGTAGCCATCGGTGACGAACTGCATGCCGGTGATGGTTTGCGCACCGTTGACGGTGACCGTACCCGCCGCGCCCTGGAACACCGCGAAGTTGTTGGTCCAGGCTTGGTTGGTGATGCCGTTGACGTCGGTCCAGTTGGTGGTGCCGGTGCCCCAGGTACCGCTGCCACCCTCGACCGAACCGTTGGCGACCAGCTGATTGCCGTCCCAGAACTGCACAGTGACGCCCGGTGCAGTCACCAGCAGGTTGATCTGATTGGCCAGCGCGGTCTGCAGGGTCAGATCGCCCGGGGTCACGCTGCCCGGCACCGTGCCGATCAGCATGCCGTTGTCGGTCAGGCCGCCGGTGTAGTTGATCAGGCGATACACGCCGCTGCCGAAACCACCTATGTCACTGACGTTGAGCGTGCCGTCGAGGGTCAGGTTGCCGCCGACGTTGACCAGCGCATTGCCGCCACCTGCGACCGGAGTCCCAAGGGCGACGTCGAAGTTGGAGTTGCCGTTGAAGGTCAGCGAACCGACATTCAACGTGCTGCCGGTAACGCCCGTCAGATGAGCGCCATCGGCCACCGTCACGGCACCGCTCAAGGTACCGCTGCCACCGAGGGTGCCGCCGTTGTTGACCAGCACATTGCCGCTGGCCAGCGAGCCGTTGACCTGCAGGGTGCCAGCGTTGACGTTGGTGTCGCCAGAGAGGGTGTTGATGCCCGTCAGGGTCAATGTGCCGCTGCCCAGCTTGGTCAAACCGCCCGGATCGATACCGTCCCTGAGGACGCCAGCGAATGTACTGCTCTGGTTGTTGCCTCCAATGCTCAGGGTGTCAAAGTCACCGATGCCCACCGTGCCGTCACCGGTCAGGCTGCCGATGCTGGTCGAATCACCGATGTTGAGCGTGGTACCGGCGGCGAGATTGACACTAGCGTTATCGCCCAGCGCGGTGCTGCCGACGGTGTTCAGGCTGCCTCTCAACACATCGATCAGACCGTTGAAAGTGTTGTTGCCGCCAAGACTCAGTACCGCCAGGCTGTTCATGGTCAGCGTGCCGCTACCCGCAATCACGCCGTTCAGGCTCAGGGCGTTGTCACCGGTGACGCTCAAATTGGCGTTGACGTTGATGTTGTTGGCCAGTGTCCGTGGTGCGCTGTTAGCGATCGTTGCATCACCAGCGACCGTCAACGCGCCGTTGCCCAATGCGCCGTCAGTGCCGAGCGTCAGCGTACCGGCGTTCAGCGTGGTGCCGCCCGAATAAGTATTGATGCCATTGAGCGTCAGGTTCGACGCGCCGTCCTTGATCAACCCGCCCGCGCCGCTGACCACACCGGCGAGGGTCAGGTTGTTGCTGCCGGTGTTGCTCAGATTGGCGTTGAGCACGACGTTGTTGCCCAGGCTCAGCGCGCTGTTGCTGTCCAGCGCCGAGGCACCGGCGACGGTGAGGTTGCCCAGACCCAGCGCCGAGTTGCTGCCGGCGGTCAGGGTGCCGGCGTTGAGGGTGGTGCCGCCGAGGAAGTTGTTGTTGCCGCTGAGGGTCAGGTTCGACGCGCCGTTTTTGCTCAGGCTGCCGGCGCCGTTGACCGTGCCGGCAAGCGTCAGATCTGCCGTGCCGACGATGCCGAGGTTGCCGGCCAGATTGACCGCGCTGTTCAACGACACCGCCGTGCTCGCATCCAGCGTGGTGCCGCCCGCCGCATTCAAGGTGCCGGAACCCAGCGCCGAGTTCGACGCCAGAATCAGTCCGCCGGCATTCAAGGCTACCGGGCCGAGGAAGGCGTTATTGCCGCCAAGGGTCAGGTTGGCCGTGCCGGTTTTGATCAGGCCACCGGTGCCGCCAATCACGCCGTTGAGGGTCAATGCATTGCTGCCGACCACGGTGAGGTTGCCGTTCAGTGTCGCGGCGTTGGCCAGCGTCACCGCCGCATTGCTGTCCAGTTGCGTGCCGGCGTTCGCAGTCAGCGTGCCGGTGCCGAGCGCGGTGTTGCTGCCCACGATGATTTTGCCGCCGTCCAGTTGCGTGCCGCCGGTATAGGCGTTGGCACCGCCCAGCACCAAGGTGCCGCTGTCGAGTTTATTGAGGATGCCGCTGCCATTGATGTTGGCGTTGATGGTCGCCGTCACGCCCGGATCGACGCGCAATGAAGTGGTGCCGCCAGTGCCGTTGACCGCCGTGAGTTGCCCCGCCGTGCCATTCACTACGTTGTAGCCGTCAGTGAGGAATTGCATGCCGGTAAACGCTTGCGTGCCGTTCACCGTCACCGTGCCGGCGGTGCCTTGGAATACTGCGAAATCGCCGGCCCATGGTTGGTTGACCAGACCGTTGGCATCGGTCCAGTTGGTGCCGACCGCGTTCCAGGTGCCGCTGCCGCCATCGACCACACCGTTGGCGATGGTCTGACTGCCGTCCCAGTAACGGATGTTGACGTTCGGCGCCGACACTTGAATGTTGATCTGATTGGGCACGCCGGTCTGCACCAGCAGATCGCCGAGGCCGTAACCGGCCGGCACGCTGGCGACGTCCAGACCGAGATTGGTCAGGGCGCCGGTGTAGTTGAACAGGCGATACACGCCAACGCCAAAACCGCCGGCATCGGTGACGTTGAGATTGCCGTCGAGGGTGAGGTTGCCGCCGACATTCATCAGCGACGTGGTCGACGGTGTTGCCAACGCGACATCGACGTTACTGCCGGCCGCGAGAGTCAACGCACTGGCAGACAGTTGGTTGCCCGACGACAAGGCCAGATGGCCGCCGCTGTTGATGTTGACGCTACCAATTGCCGAACCGGTGCCGGTGAGGGTACCGCCGGTGTTGACGTTGACCTGCGCACTGGCCAGCGAACCGCTGAGGTCGACGGTACCGCCATTGATCGCGGTGTTGCCGGTGATGCCGTTGATCCCGGTGAGGTTCAAGGTGCCGGTGCCGACTTTGACCAGGCCGCCGCTGCCACTGAGATCGCCGTCGAAGGTGCTGGTGACGTCGCCGCTGCCGACGGTCAGCAGGTTGCTGCCGGTCAGTTGCACACTGCCGCTGCCGGTCAGCGCACCGAGGCTGGCGTTGCTGCCCAGATTGAGCCCGGCGCCGGCGCTGATGTTGACCCCGGAGGTATTGCCCAAGGCGTTGTTGTTGAGCGTGGTGACGCTGCCCGAGATGATGTTCAGCGCACCGGTGAAGGTGTTGTTGCCCGCCAGGGCCAGGTCCGACAGACCGTTTTTGGTCAGGCTGCCGGCACCGTCGATGATGCCGTTCAAGCTCAAATCGTTGTTGCGGGCGATGGTCAGCCCGGCGTTCAAAGTGATCGCGTTGCCGATGCCGAACGACGCGCTGTTATCCAGCGTCGCCGCGCCGCCGACGATCAATGCGCCGCTGCCCAGACCGTTGGCATTGCCCAAGGTCAGCGTACCGGCATTCAAAGTGGTGCCGCCGCTGAAAGTATTGTTGCCGTTGAGGGTCAGATTGGCAGTGCCGTTCTTGATCAGTGGGCCAGTACCGCTGGTGACGCCGCCGAGGGTGAGATTCTGCGTGCCGCCCACGGTCAGTCCGGCATTCAGGGCGACCGCGTTGTTGAGGCTGACCAGCGGCGAGTTGCTGTCCAGCGTCGACGCGCCAGCGACGGTCAATGCGCCAGAACCCAATGCCGAACTGTTGCCGACGGTCAGTGTGCCGGCATTCAGCGTGGTGCCGCCGAGGTAGTTGTTTGCTGCATTGAGAATCAGATTGGCCGTGCCGTTTTTCACCAGGCTGCCGGCACCGCTGACCAGACCGGTTAGCGTCATATTCGCCGTGCCGCCGATGTTCACGGCGCCGGCCAGCGCGACGGCGTTGTTCAGGCTGACGGCCGTGTTGGCATCCAGCGTGGTGTTGGCTGCCGCGTTCAACGTACCGGAACCCAGCGCGGTGTTACTGCCGACGATCAGTTTGCCGGTGTTCAACACGGTGTTGCCAAAATAAGTGTTGGCGCCGTTGAGGGTCAGATCGGCAGCGCCGTTCTTGGTCAATCCACCGATACCGGCGACCACACCGCCAAGGGTCAGCGCATTGGTGCCGCCTACAGTCAGAGTGCCGGAGAGGTTGACGTTGTTGGCCAGCGTCGCGGCGGCGCTGGCATCGAGGATGGTGCCGTTCGAGGCGTTCAGCGTGCCGGTCCCGAGGGCGGTGCTGGAGCCGACAATCAGCGAACCGGCATTCAGCGCCGTGGTGCCGGTGTAGGTGTTGTTGCCGTTGAGGGTCAGGCTCGAAGCGCCGGTTTTGATCAGCCCGTTGGCGCCACTGATCACCCCGCCAAGGGTCAGTGCGTTGGCGCCGCCAGCGGTGAGGTTGGCGTTGAGAATCACGTTGTTGTTCAGGGTCACGGCAGAACTGCTGTTGAGCGTGCCCGCGCCTTCCACCGTCAAGGCCCCCGTGCCCAATGCTGCGCCGTTGCCGACGGTGAGGCTGCCAGCATTCAGCGTGGTGCCGCCGCTGTAGGTGTTGGTGCCGTTAAGCGTGAGATTGGCGGCGCCGTTTTTCACCAGTTGGCTGGCGCCGCTGATCACCCCGCCGAGGGTCAGCGCGTTACTACCGCCGATCCCCAGGCTGTTGTTGAGAATGACGGCGTTGTTCAGGGTCACCGCCGCATTGCTGTCGAGGGTAGCTACACCGCCCACGGTGATGTTGCCGCTACCCAGCGCCGCGTTGGCGCCTGCGGTGATGGTGCCGGCGTTCAGCGCAATGGCACCGAGAAAGGTGTTGGCGCCATTGAGTATCAGGTTGGCCGCGCCGTTTTTGGTCAGCCCGCCGCTACCGCTGACGATGCCGCCGAGGGTCAGGTTGGCGCTGCCGCCGACGTTGAGATTGCCGCCGAGCGAAACCGCGTTGGTCAGTGCAACTGCGGTGCTGGCATCGAGTGTGGCGCCCGCCGCCGTGGTCAGCGCGCCAGTGCCGAGCGCGGTGTTGGAGCCGACAATCAGCGTGCCGGCATTCAGTGCGGTGCCGCCGGAGAAGGTGTTGTTGCCGCTGAGGCTCAGGTTCGCCGTGCCGCTCTTGATCAGGTTGCCGGCGCCGCTGACGACGCCGCTCAAGCCCAATGTCTGGGTGCCACCAATGGTCACGCCGCCGGCCAGTGCGACGGCATTCGCCAGTGTCACCGCAGCAGTCGCATCCAGCACCGTGCCGGCCGCCGCACTCAGTGCGCCGGTACCCAGCGCGGTATTGCTGCCAACGAACAACGTGCCGGCATTGAGGGCGGTGTTGCCTGAGTTGCTGTTGTTGCCGGTCAGGGTCAGGCTGGCGGTGCCGCTTTTGGTGATGCCGCCAGTGTCGCTCAACACGCCGCCGAGGGTCAGCGCATTGCTGCCGAGCACGTTGAGCGCGCCGGTCATGCCGATGTTATTGGCCAGCGTCACGTTGGTCGTGCTGTCGAGGCTGGTGCCGGCGGCGGTGTTCAATGCACCGCTGCCCAGCGAGTTGCTGTTGGTCACCAGCAGGCTGCCGGCGCTGAGGGTGGTGGTGCCGGTGAAACCGCTGTTGGCGCCGCTGAGGGTAAGGCTGCCGGTGCCGGTTTTGGTCAGGCCGCTGCTGCCGCTGATCAAGCCACCGAGGGTCAGTGCGCCAGTGCCGCCGGCCGTCAAGGTGCCGCCGAGGCTGATGGCGTTGGCCAGGCTGATGGTGCCCGGTGCGCTCAGCGTTGTCGCGCCGGTGACGTTGAGTGTGCCGGTGCTGAACGCCTGATTGTTGCTGACCTGTACCGTGCCGCCATTGAGCGTGGTGTTGCCCAGATAGGTGTTGGCGGCGCCGAGGTTAAGTTGACCGGTACCGGCCTTGGTGAAACCGCCGCTGCCGGAAATCACCCCGCTCAGGGTGGTGGCGTTGCCGCCTTGTACCGTGACACCGCCGGCACCGACGGAAATCAGATTGCTGATGTTCAACCCGGCATTACTGGCCTGCAGAATCCCGCCGTTGGACGTGAGCACGCCGCTGCCGAAGGTGGCGTTGTTGTTGAAATTCGCGATACCGCCGTTGAGCGTGGTCGCGCCGCTGACCAATGGCCCCTGCAAGGTCCAGGTGCCGCTGTTGAGGGTCAGGTTGTTGAAGTTGACGTAGGTGGCGCTCGACGCCGAGCCAGTCTCGGTGATACCGCCGCCGACGCCGCTGGTGTTTTGCAGGATCAGGCTGTTAGTCCCCCCCGCACCGCCATCGACCGTACCCGTCGGGGCGAAAGTCAGGTTGATATTGACCAGACCACCAAGGCCGACACTGATCTGCACGCCGTCACCGACCTGCACCGAAGAACCGGTCACGGCCGTGAAGGTGTTGGTGCTCCCCGCGCCCATCGATACGCCGCCGGTAATCGCACCGGCGTTGGTGAAGGTGTTGCCCGCCGCCGAGGTTTCGAAGGCAATCCGGCCGTTGATGACACCGGTGTTGCTGTTGGTCATGTTGACCTGCGAGCCACCGTAGACGCCGATCACCGGGGTGTCGGCCAGGGTGATGCCACCGATCGAAAGTCCGGTCGAAGTGATGGTGCCGTTGTTGGTGATGCTGGTGGTGCCGGCAGCGGCGTTGTTCACCGCGATGGCCAGGCCATTGATGCTGGTCAGGTTAAGTCCAAGCAACATGCCGGTACCGCGCATGATCGCGCCCGTATTGTTGAGCACATTGACCGTGCTGGTCGCGCCGTTCCCGATAAATGCACCGCCGCTCAACACCGATATCAGACCAAGGACTGCCGGATCCATGATGCCGGAGTTGTTCAGGGTGATGCCGACCCCCGTCAGGTCCATGACATGCCCGCCAAGGGTCGCGTTCATCTGCGCGCCGCTGTTGACGTTGACCGTCAGGTTGTTCGTGGCACTGGCGAAGTCGTTGGGAACCAGTGGCAGTGGCGGCACCCCCGTACACGTCACGATTGAACCGGCCGTGGAGCATGTGGCCAGCGCAGGGGCACTGATCCCGCCGAACAGCAGCCCGGCGACGCTCAGATGCACAGCAAGGGAAAGAGGGGAAAAACGCGAAACGAGGGCGATACCAAACCTTGCTTCCACGGGCTACTCCTTGTCGTGGCCAATTTCTTCCTTGAAGGCGTGCAAAGCAGTGCTTATTCCACACGCGAATCAAGACTGCGACGGTCATCACAAAACCGTTGATTGGGGACAAAGCTAGTAGACGCCCGGCAATGGGGCACGGATTAAATGGTGTTAATACTTTAATACTAGAGGCGTCTGGAATAAGCGTTTCAGCCCGCATCCACGGGCCTTCAACCTGCCGCAGAACCTTGGGCATGGCCTTTGTGGCGAGGGGATTTATCCCCGATGGACTGCGCAGCAGGCCCACGCTTCCAAGGGCCGCTACGCGCCCCATCGGGGATAAATCCCCTCGCCACAGGATTCGTACGCGCCGGCATTTTTGCGCTCTTGAAAAATGTGATCGTTCTGTCAGAAAAACCGTTGAAATCGACGAAATATCAGCGAATTGAAAACATTGGTATGACTTGTGCAAACGTTTGCGCAACGTCAATCTCAAGGTTTTCGTAACAAAACCGTACAAGCCCACGGAACACGGGCCTCGATCCGCAAAAAAGGACTTTGAATGCACACCGCATCCCCCTTTCGCGCACCGTTTGCGCGCACATTTGCTGTTTCCTTGCTGCTTACTGGCGTTACCGGACTTCTCAGCGCCAGCACTTTCGCTCAGCCCGCGCTGC
The DNA here is from genome assembly GCF_009764635.1 of Pseudomonas sp. PB103. NCBI lineage: Bacteria > Pseudomonadati > Pseudomonadota > Gammaproteobacteria > Pseudomonadales > Pseudomonadaceae > Pseudomonas > Pseudomonas sp. PB103. The sequence goes on from NZ_RWIL01000136.1 coordinate 11,294, forward strand.
CGGAAGAATCCGCCCAGGGCGAAGCCCTCAGCCCGGAAGCCAGCCCGCCGAAAAAAGGCGCCTACCTGTCGGACTGGTACAACCAGGACCTGATGCTGATCGGCAGCAAAGACATCAGTTTCGGCCCGCAACCGGCCGACGATATCTACCTGGAGTACGAGTATTTCGGCCGCAAGGGCCCGTTCGAGCTGTACGGCTACATCGACGTGCCGAAGATCTTCAACATCGGCAACAGCCACGACAAAGGTGTGTGGGATCACGGCTCGCCAGTGTTCATGGAGCACGAACCGCGCATCTCCATCGACTACCTCGCCGGCCGCAGCCTGGCCATCGGCCCGTTCAAGGAATGGTACGTCGCGTTCGACTGGATCTACGACCACGGCAGCCGTAAAGAGAATCGCGCCAACACGCTGTACAGCGGTTTCGGCACCGACATCGACACCCACTCGCGGGTCAATCTGTCGGCCAACCTCTACGGTCGCTACCAGTGGGAAAACTACGGCGCGAGCAATGAATATTCGTGGGACGGCTACCGCGCGCAGCTCAAGTACATCGTGCCCATCGACAAATTCAGCAACGGCGCCTCGCTGACCTACATCGGTTTTACCAACTTCGATTTCGGCTCCGACATCCACAAAGACAACCCCGCTCGCACCGCCAACGCGACGGTGGCGACCAACGTGTTGCTCTACTCCTTCACCCATCTGCGCTTCACGCTGGTGGGGCGTTATTTCCACAACGGCGGCAACTGGGAGGACGGCAGCGAGCTGAATTTTGGCGACGGTAATTTCCGCGCGCGTTCCAATGGCTGGGGTTACTACGCCGGCGTCGGTTACCAGTTCTGATTTTCAAGGAGGTTTCATGCAAGCAATGATGCGTTTGACACTGGCCGCTGCGGCCCTGCTCTCTTCCACCGCTTGGGCGGTCGAGGCACCGATTCAACCGAAAGTCGTGCTGATCACCATGTTCGCGCCCGAGGCGCAGCATTGGATCGATCGCCTGGAACTGAAACAGGAAATCCGTGTGCCGGGCCTGTCCGCCGAGTACCCGAGCATCCGTTGCAACGCGCACCAGGTGTGCCTGTTGACCACCGGCATGGGCCAGACCAACGCTGCCGCCTCGACCCTGGCGTTGGCGCTGTCGCCGAAATTCGACTTGCGTAAAAGCTATTTCCTGATCGCTGGTATCGCCGGGATCAGCCCAAAACACGGGACCATCGGCACTGCGGCGTGGGCGCATTATCTGGTGGAGTTCGGCACGCAATGGGAGATCGATTCGCGCGATGCACCGTCGACCTGGCCGACCGGTTATCTGGGTATCAACACAAAAGGCCCGAACGAAAAACCGCCGCTGGATTACAAGACCGAAGTCTTCGAGCTGAACGCGAAACTGCAGGACAAAGCCTTCGCCCTGAGCCACAAGGTTGAACTGAGCGAGAGCAAGGAATCGGCAGCGTGGCGCCGGAAATATCCGTCGGCCCCAGCCAATCAGCCACCGGTGGTCACCCGCTGCGACACGTTGGCCGGCAACACCTGGTTTTCCGGCACGCGCTTGAGCGAACGGGCCGAGGTCTGGACCAAACTGCTCACGGATAACAAGGGCGAATACTGCACGACGCAGCAGGAAGACAACTCCACCTATGAAGCTTTGCTGCGGGCCAGTCGCCAAGGTCTGGTCGATGTTCAACGCCTGGCCGTGGTGCGCGCCGGCTCTGACTTCGATCGCCCTGAGCCGGGCGGCAGTGAAGTGGACAACTTGCTGAAATACGCCGATCAGGGTGGTTTTGCCCCGGCGCTGGAAAACCTCTATCGCGCCGGCCATCCGCTGGTGCAGGACATCCTCACGCATTGGACAGCCTGGGAAAACGGCGTCCCCGCGCCATAAAAATCAAAAGATCGCAGCCTTCGGCAGCTCCTACATGGAATTGTGTTCCCCTGTAGGAGCTGCCGCAGGCTGCGATCTTTTGATCTCACATCCAACATGTGTAGGAGCAAGGCTTGCCCGCGAAGACGTCAAGCCAGTCAAAATATTCATCGACTGACCTGGCGCTTTCGCGAGCAAGCTTGGCTCCTACAGGTTTTGCGATTTATTGGGGGGTCAGGGAATCAGGATGACTTTGTCACCGCTGCCCTGATTCACATCCGCATAACGCTGAAGACCGTCGGCCAATGGCGACTCGACCAGCCCTTGCGGCAACGGCAACGCGCCTTCGTCGAAGAGCCGGCCAAACTGGCCCAACATCGCCGCACAGGCTTCAACGCTGTACAGCAACGTATTGACGCCCACCACCGAACCGCCCTTGCGGTACAACGCCAGTGCCGGCAATTGCACATGGCCGTCTACCGGTGCGGCGATGATCGCGATTCGACCAAAGATTGCCAGTGCCGCCACCGACGCCGGCAGCCAGAAACCGGTGGTGTCGAAGATCACTTCAGCACCCCCCTGATACACCGCGTTGACCTGCGCGCCGAGGTCTTCAGGTTTATCCAGCTGAATCGTCTGGTAACCCTGCGCCTGCAACTCCTTGACCTGCTCCGAACGCCGCGCCGCCGCCAGGATCTGCGCGCCGCGCACTTTGGCCAAGGCCAATGCCGCCGTGGCCACCGCACCGCCGCCGATCACCAGCAGGCGCGTGTCGGCTTTTACCAGACTGCGTTCCAGCGCATCCCACGCAGTGGTGTACGGCACGCCGAGACTGGCGGCCTGGCTGAAACTCAGGCGCGATGGTTTGAGGGCGACACCGGTGGCCGGCAGTTTGACGAATTGCGCGTGAGAACCATCGGCGAAAAAACCCAGCTCGCGGCCGGTGCCCCAGACTTGCTGACCGATCAATGCTGGCGGGCCTTCAACCACCACACCGGCGAAATCGCGACCGGGTATGCGCGGCAGCGTGGTGTAGGGGAAACGGCCAAGGACGTTTTTCACATCGCTGGGATTGAGACCAGCGGCCTTGATCTGTACCAGCACCTCGTCAGCGCCGGGGACCGGGGTCGGAACGTCGACGAAACGCAGGGAAGACAGGTCGCCGGTTTTATCGAATTGCAGTGCTTTCATGGATTGATTCACCGAAGAGAAAGGAAACTCAGGACAACCAGCCGGCGACCAGTTGCCGGCCCATCGGCCACAATTGCTCACCGGCCAGCATGCCGAGCAGACCGACCAGCGCGATGGCCGGCGGTGCGGGAGAACGGAAATCCAGCGCGCCGTAAAGCAGGCCAACGCCCAGACCAATGGCCAGCGAAATCAGGTAGTTCATGGGGGAAGAACTCCGCCGTTTGCGAGGAATGGGCAGAGTCTAGGGAATCGAGTGCGAAGGCATCGGCCAACGACTTCTGAATTTCGGCCAACCCTGCCGAAACCACCACAAAACCCTGTGGGAGATGGCTTGCCAGCGATGGCACCAGTAAATCCAGCATCATTTTTGCAGACACACCGCCATCGCTGGCAAGCCAGCTCCCACAGGGTTTGTGCCGGTTCAGGAGGTAACGTTGTTACAGAGTGAATTGTGAGGGGGCGACGCCCAGTTCGCGGCGGAACATGTCGCTGAAGCTGCTGGGCGAGTAGCCGAGCTCGCGGGCGATCACGCTCACCGCCACGCCCTGAATCAACTCCGCCACCGCCGTCGCCAGCTGCACCTGTCGCCGCCACTCGGCGAAGCCCATGCCGAGACTGTCCTTGAACAGCCGCGCCAGGGTGCGCACGCTGGCCCCGGCATTTTCCGCGTGTTGCTCGAAAGGAATGTCCAGTGAGGGCGCCGCCATGACCGCTTGGCACACGTTCATCAGACGCCGATCGGAATCGTCCGGCAGCGGGATTTTCAACTGCGAACGGCGGGCGCGTTGCAGCTCCAGCAACGCCAGCCCGACCAGCGCCTCGTAGTACGCCGGGTCTCCGCTGTCGCCCTGCTCCACCAGCCCGACAATCAACTCGCGCAGCAACCCACCGACCTCGATCACCTGCACGGTCTGATCCAGTGTCGCCGCCAGCGCCGGGCGCAAGTAGATATTGCGCATCTGCAGATCCGACACCACGCGGATCCCGTGCGGCACACCGGGCGGCAACCACACCGCCCGCTGCGGCGGCACCACCAGCGCTTCATGCGGCGTCTCGACCCACATCACCCCGCTCATCGCGTACAGCAACTGCCCCCAGACATGCGCATGCGGCTCGATAAACAACCCACGCGGATAGGTGCGCGCCACACGCTGCACGGGCACATCGGTGTCACTGAGATCGGGGGGCGCGGCGAGGGCCATGGCGAGCATTCATTGGGGTTGGTGGAGGCGCCATGGTAACCAGTGCGCCGACGCGTCGCCAATGATAGATACCGTCGGACAATCCGAGTGAATTTTCCCGGTGCGCCGCGATCCTTCTATTACCACAGGGAGGAATACGGGCTTTATGAACAACGCAAAACTCTATGTCATCGAATACACCCTTCACGGCACGCCCAAGTCGTTCATTATCCGCTCGGACAAAATGGACAACGCCGAGGCTTGGCACTGGGCAAGCTGCGACGCCGGCGTCGGGCGAATCCCGCGCTTTGGCCGTGAAAAGGTGCAGAAAACCAGCAAACCGATGGCGGAAAAATTCGGCGTGGAAAACGTCGTCTGGCGACCGACCAGCTAAGCTCAGCCTGGCGGTTGGTATCATTCGGGGGAATGCACAATGAGCAGCATCAGCAGCGAGGCGCACCTGGACTATGGCTTGGACACGCTCTTTGGGCGCATAACCAAAAGTGTGGATTGTCGCGTGGGCCTGGAAGCGGTCGAGGATGATCCGTTCTGCTTCGCGCTGAGGGTGCCAGCGCCGTTACCCGACGACCTCGACCAGGCGAAAACCGTGGTGGTCAGGGTCGAAGGCCGACGGCTGCAAGGGACGGTGCGCCATACCGAGCGCATGGATGATGCGAGTTTGAAACTGGAAGTGGAGCCTGATTAGGCTCCACTTTTTTTGCGCCGGGTTTATTTCGGATGTGCGCAATGGCAGCCCTTGCTTGAGCACTCCTCGCCACTCTTGTGGTGGTGAGCGCAGGCTTCGCAGCAGTAATGTTTGCCGTGCACGGCGTAGGAATGATCGCCTTCTTTGATGGTGCATTTGCAGCCGGGGCAATCGCATTTTTTATCGGGCATGGAACAGACTCCTTGTGTGGTGGTTGTCTGAGGCTTGTAGGGCAAGCCGTGATACCCAGTGTAGGAGCTGCCGAAGGCTGCGATCTTTTGATCCGGATTTTTTATTGGGGTTTGGGGGACATATCCGTGCTGCGGTTATGGCTTCCGACGGTTTCGCTCTTATCAGCGAGCCCCTTTTTCAAACGCCGGAATGCCGGCCCGGCGAAAATTCAAAAATCAGAGCCAGATCAAAAGATCGCAGCCTTCGGCAGCTCCTACAGGGGATGATGGTATGGCTGGGAGAGGTGGGTCGGCTGTCAGGCCGCCTTCGCGAGCAAGCTTTGCTCCTACGAAGAACAACAGCTGAACGCGCACCGCTTGCCCCCCAAAAAACCCGAATCAATCCCCCGTACGCACACTGCTCCGATACATAAACACCAAAGCCAACCCCAAACACCCCATCGCCAAAACCCGGCTCCCGGACAAATCGATCGCCGGGTTGCCAAACCAGCCAAAATTATCGATCAACATCCCCATCCCCAACTGCCCGACAATCACCGCCACGGTCGCCACCGCCGTACCGACCCGAGGCACAGCGCCGACCATGACAATCATGTACACCACGCCAAACAGTGCCCCACTGAGCTGCCACTTCGGCACATCAAGCAAACTCACCGAATGCGCCGGTTCGAAAAACACAATCAGCAGTCCGGTCACCAGCGCACCCACGGCGAACGTCAGCAAACTGCTGCGCAACACGCCAACGGTTTCGCCCAAGCGCCCATTGATCGCTGCCTGAACACTCAGCACCGCACCTGCCGCAACCACCACGGCCAACAAAATAATCAGACTCATCATCAACCCCGAGCAATCAAAACAAGTGCCGCCACAATCAGCGCCAGCGCCAGCCAACGTTCACCGTTGACCTTCTTGCGCGCCGTCCCGAACCAGCCGAAATGGTCGATCAACACACTCTTGCCGACCTGCCCGGAGAGGATCGCGATCATCGTCATGGCGATACCAATGTGCGGCGTGGCCAAGGTCAGTACTACCACGTAGATCGGCCCGAGAATGCCCCCGATCAACTGCCAGCGCGGCAAGGTGTTCAGCGCCGGGCCCTTCTGCGGGCCGGCAAACAACAGCAGCAAAAACAGAATCGCCGAGCCGACGCCAAAGATGCTCAACGTCGCCCAAAGATGCCCGACCTGCGCGCCCAATGGCCCAAGCAACCCGGCCTCTACCGACAACCCCATGCCCGCCATTATCACCAGCGGCAGCAATAACCAGCGCAACCCCGGTTTGGCCACCGGTGCCGCCACATTCACTTCATCCAACGTTTGCATAAACACAATCCAGCCCAGTCAACGATGGCGCGGATTATCGACTGGCGTCGCTGTGCGATAAATGGGAGCATCCGGACAACACTTTTGCGCATCACGCACAGCAGGACAGATCATGCACGGGCTCAGCGAACTCGGATTCAAGGCACTGCGGTTATTTGTGGCCGTGCTCGACCATGGCAGTTTTTCCGAAGTGGCCCGCCGCGAGGGCGTGGCGCCTTCTTCAATCTCCCGGCAAATCCAGTTGATGGAGCAGGCGCTGAATCAGCAATTGCTCTACCGCCACACCCGCGCCGTCACGCCGACCGAAGCCGGGCGCATGCTCGGCTACCACGCGCGATTGTTGCTGGTGCAACTGGAAGAAGCTGAGCAAGCCTTGCAGGAACAGCAAAGCGAACCCACCGGCCTGGTGCGCATCAATGCACCGGTGGTGTTCGGTCAGCGGCATCTGACGCCGTGGCTGGGGAAGTTGTGCGCACGCTATCCGAAGCTGCAACTGGATATCCAGCAGACCGACCACTACGTCGACCCGCTGCAGGAAGGTGCGGATTTGCTGTTTCGCATCGGCCCGCTGCACGATTCGAGCATGCAGGCGCGGATTCTCGCGCCGCACCGCTTTCAGGTCGCCGCCAGCCCGGCGTATCTCAAGCGTCACGGCACACCGCAACAGCCTGAAGACCTCGCGCAGCATCAATGCCTGGCCTACAAAGGCGCGGCCGGTCTGCAACGCTGGTTTTTCCGCCGCGAGGGTGAAGACTGGACACCGTATTCGGTGAAAGGCCCGATCACCGGCAACCATGCCGACACCCTCACGCAAGCCGCCGAACAAGGCTTGGGCCTGGTGATGTTTCCGTCGTGGCTGATTGGCGAAGCGGTACGCGAAGGCACGTTGGTGCCGGTGCTGGGGGAGTATCAGGTGTCGAACAGCCTGGAACCGCAGCAGATTGCGGTGCTGTGGCCGGGGAGCCGCCGGCTGTCAGTGAAGGTGCGCACGGTCATCGACTTCTTCATCGAATGCTTCGGCGAAATCCCCTACTGGGACAGACCATGATTTCCCATGTAGGAGCTGCCGCAGGCTGCGATCTTTTGATCTTGATTGTTAAAAACCAGATCAAAAGATCGCAGCCTGCGGCAGCTCCTACATTGGATTGTGAGGGGAGTCAGATGCGGAACTGGCCCACGAGTTTGCCCAGGCGTTGGCCAAGTTCGGCCAGGCTGCGTGAGGTCTGCGCGCCGAGTTGCGTCTCATCGGCGACGTTGTCCACCGCCACCGCAATCTGATGCACGCTGCGGTTGATCTCCTCCGCCACCGCCGTCTGCTCTTCCGCCGCACTGGCGATCTGCGCGTTCATCGAGTTGATCGTCGCAATCAGCGACGCCATTGCATCCAGCGACGCGCCAGCCTGATTGGCCTGTTGCGAGGTGCCGTCACCGGCCTCGCTGGAGCGGCGCATCGCCTCGACCGCCTGCTGGGTGCCCGCCTGCAAGCGGTCGATCATGCCCTGAATTTCCTGGGTGCTGATCTGCGTGCGACTGGCCAGCGCCCGCACCTCGTCCGCCACCACGGCAAAGCCGCGCCCGGCCTCACCGGCGCGCGCCGCTTCGATCGCCGCGTTCAGCGCCAGCAGGTTGGTCTGCTCGGCAATCGAACGGATCACCCCGAGCACGCCGACAATCGAGGTCACGTCCTGCTGCAGGCTGTCGAGGGAGACACCGCTGCTGCGGATGTCATCGACCAACGCATGAATCTGTTTGATGCTGCCCGCCACCACACGCTTGGCGCTCTGGCCTTCTTCGTCGGTCTGCTGGGCGGCGACGGCGGCGTTCTGCGCGCTCTTGGCCACTTCCTGCGCGGCGGCAGACATCTCGTTGATGGCGGTGGCAACCTGATCGGTCTCGTGACGCTGCCGCTCCATCGCCTGATCGGAACGCTGCGCCTGATCGGACACCTGCGTCACCAGCCCGGTGAGTTGCGTGGTCATCTCGGTGATCTGCCGCACCAGGCCGTGGATTTTGTCGACGAAGCGGTTGAACGAGCCGGCCAGTTCACCGAGTTCGTCCTGGCTGGTGATGTTCAGGCGGCGGGTCAGATCGCCCTCGCCCGCCGCGATGTCGTCGAGGTTGGCTTTCATCAGGGTCAGCGGACGCAGAATGGTATTGGCCAGCAGCATCCCCGCCGCCGCGATCACCAACAGCACCACCAGCGCCACGCCGACGATGCTCAGCACCACGCCTTGCATGCGTTCCTGCACCTGCGCTTCAACAAGTGCCACTTGCGCTTCGATGCCGTCGAGATTGACCGAGGTACCCACGGCCATGTCCCACTTCGCCAGGTATTCGGTGTAACCGAGTTTCGGCACCAGCACCTGCGCGTTACCCGGCAAAGGCGAGCTGTATTGCAGATAGTGAGTGCCGTCCTTCGCGACTTTCACCAAGCCCTGGTTGACGTAAACACCGTTCGGGTCGCGATTGTCCTTGAAGCTTTTGCCCACGCCTTCCGGGTCGTTGGCCTTGAACAGGCGCACGGTCTCGGAGTCGTAGCCGAAGAAGTAGCCGTCCTTGCCGTAGCGGATGCCCGAGAGCAATTTGATCGCCTGCGCCCGCGCCGCTTCATCGCCCGGGGCGGCAGCATCGTAGAGCGGTTTGATCGTGGTCATGGCCACGGCCACGTAACTTTGCAGGGTCGCTTTGGCGTCGCCGAGCAGGCGTTCGCGGGTCTGTTCGACCTCTTTGTGCGCTTGTTCCTGGAGGATGAACAGCGTGGTCAGGCTGATGACCAGCGCAAAGAGCAATACCGGAAGAACGGCGAGGGACAGGACTTTAGCCTTGAGGCTCAGGCGCATTGTGGGGGCTCACTCTTTTGGTTTTATTGGCGTGGTTAAAGGCTTTAACGGCACGCAAAACCAAAAGTTGAACCCGCAAAAAAAGATCGCAGCCTTCGGCAGCTCCTACAGAGATCGGTGTAGGAGCTGCC
>NZ_RWIL01000137.1:0-1651 GCF_009764635.1 Pseudomonas sp. PB103
CGGTACGTGTCAAGGCACCTGTCGCCTTGGTCCTACAACTGCTAGCCCATTACGCCCTTAATTTCAGGGCGTTCTGGGTTTAAATAAACTGCGTCTGCCAGTTTCCAGTTTCGTGTTCGAGTACTCCAGCGGCTCGGATTAGCTTCCCTGGCATCCTCATAAAGCTCTGTTCTAGCTTGTAATAGGGCGGTTGCTTTGCCCTCGTGCCGTTGGTTTGGCGTGACGTATTTCAAGGCGCTGTGGCGGTGATCTTCGTTGTACCACTCGATGAACGTCTGCACCCAAAGCCTTGCATCAGTGACCGTATCAAATGGTTGATCGGGCCAAAGCGGGCAGTACTTTGCAGTGCGAAAAAGTGCTTCGGCGTAAGCGTTGTCATTGCTCACTCTTGGCCGGCTAAAAGAAGGTTCTACACCCAGCGCGACCATGCTTTCACGCAACAAAGAACCTCTCATCACGTGTCCATTATCTGAGTGCAACACCAGCGGACGACCTGCAGTATGTTCACGTAAACATCCCTTTGTGAGCAGTTCACAGGCGTGTTCGGCGCTCTCCACCTCGTGGACTTCATTGGCGACCAGTTTGCGGCTGTAGACGTCCTTGACCATGTACCAGTAGAAAAAACGGCCCTTCACTGTGCTCGGCAACCAGGTGATGTCCCAGCACCAAACCTGATTGGGGCCATCAGCGCGATGCGTCGTCAGTACTCTGCGTTTTGGGGCTTTGGCCCGGCCGCGACGGACGTTTTGATTGACGGCTTTCAACACACGATAAAACGTCGACTCCGAAGCCAGATAAATGCCTTCATCGGCCAGCTTAGGCACGATTTGGTGTGGGGTCAGGCTGGCGTAGCCAGCCTGATTGGCAGCATCCAGCACCGCTTGACGCTCCGTATCACTGAGCTTGTTAGCCGGAGCTGCACGTTGAGCCAACTGTCGTCCGTCACACGACGAGTGTTGCCAGCGTTGAACTGTGCGCAGGCTCAGACCCAGTTCATTGCAAGCGCGGTATCGACGAGCGCCATTCAACACTGCGTCGGCAATCAACTTCATGGCTTGCGTACGATCAGAGGCGTTGATCAGTCTTCCTTGTCCTTGCCCCAGATCGCATTGGCTTTTTTTCTGAGCTCCAGCAACGCCACCGCCTCTGCACGACTGGCATCAGACTGAATCAGTTGGCGTTCAAGTATTTTGATGCGCCGTTGCTCGGCCGTTTTTGATGTTCGAGAGGTGAGATCAACAACGGGATTAGCGTTTTGGCATGCCACTCGCCACTGTTGGATTTGCTCAGGGTAAATGCCTTTGATTCGGCAATATTGAGAGATCTCGACCTCGCTCAACGGCGCGGTTTCCATGACGGCATTGAATTTATCGGCGCTAGACCATTGGTCACTGGTCTTGCCGTTTCCCGGAACAATTAAGCCTTTGTCTCTAGCCATTTGTCTCCAGTTTCGCAGTGACTGTGGCGTGAGATTGAGTGCAGAGGCAAGTTCCGCCACTGATCGATTGAGTGGCGGCATCATTTGCAGAACGACCCAATCTTTGAAGTCGTTGTCGTAGCGGTTACCCATTTTGGACATTGTTAAGCACCTTCGCCCTCTTGAGTAGTTGAGTCAATCAACAAGGGCGACAGGTAGCCTGACACGGAGGGG
>NZ_RWIL01000138.1:0-4085 GCF_009764635.1 Pseudomonas sp. PB103
GGAGTACTCGAACACGAAACTGGAAACTGGCAGACGCAGTTTATTTAAACCCAGAACGCCCTGAAATTAAGGGCGTAATGGGCTAGCAGTTGTAGGACCAAGGCGACAGGTGCCTTGACACGTACCGTGGCTTTTAAAAAGACAAAATCAAAAGATCGCAGCCTTCGGCAGCTCCTACAGTGGGTGGTTTAGTAGGGTTTCGAGTTTTGCCAGGGGCGGGGCGTCCTGGTTGCGGTCGAATACCTGGATGCCGATTTTTAGCAATCGACCATGCTCTGCTGATGCGATTACCTGTTCACAGCGCAGCAACAACCGCCCCTGATCGCAATCCTGCGCTTTCATGCCGATCGGCAACTTGCCTTCCAGGCGCAGCTCGGCCATGCGGCTTTGCGCCGCCAGCATCGCAACCGAGCGATCCCGCAGAATCCCGCTGCTTTGCGTCATCAACCCCGCCACGCGCACAGCCGCCGACATCGCCACGGCAATAATCGCCAGCGCCACCAGCACTTCAATCAGAGTGAAACCTGCTTCTCGCGAACGCGCACGCATAAGTGGCCCAAAGCCAAAACACAGCCCTCGACGCTAACCCGCGTGCTTGACGGCTTGACGACGAAAACACCCGAGGATTTTCAACATCACTGACATATCTTCTTGCAACACTGCGCGTCGAATCGAATCAAGCCAGGGATTGTCGAGATGGATATCGCACCTTTCAAATCGCGTCAGCAACCGTTGCGCACGCCGCGTGGGCAGCAGGGTTTTACCCTGATCGAGATCATGGTGGTCGTGGTGATTCTGGGGATTTTGGCGGCGATGGTGGTGCCCAAGGTGCTCGACCGGCCGGATCAGGCGCGGGCGACGGCGGCGAAGCAGGACATTGGTGGGTTGATGCAGGCGTTGAAGTTGTATCGCCTCGATCACGGCACTTACCCGAGCATGAATCAGGGGCTGAAGGTGTTGGTGGAGCGGCCGGCGGATGCGAAGAACAGCAATTGGCGTTCGTACCTGGAGCGCTTGCCGAACGATCCGTGGGGCCGTCCTTATCAGTACCTCAACCCCGGCGCCAACGGCGAGATCGACATCTTTTCCCTCGGTGCCGACGGTCAGCCTGACGGCGACGGCGTGAATGCCGATATCGGTTCCTGGCAGTTGTAAGGCCGGCCATGAACAGCCGCTCGCCTGAGGGGGCGAAGCAACAGGGTATGGCGATTATCAGCGCGTTGTTGATTGCGGCCGTGGTGGCGGTGATTGCGGCGGGCATGTTGACGCGCCAGAGCGTGTCGACCCGTGCGCTGGAGGCGGATCAGCAGCGTGTGCAGGGGCGTTGGCTGGTGCAGAGCGGGTTGGAGATCAGCCGACAATTGCTCTGGGACGACCGTCAGCGCGATCCGTTGACCCGGCTCGATCAGCCGTGGGCGCAGCGTCTCTCCGCGCAAGGTTTTGAAGGGCGGCTGGAGGATGAGCAGGGCAAGTTCAACCTGCGCAATCTGGTGGCCAACGAGCGGGTTGATGAGGCGCAGGTGGCGGCGTTTCAGCGCTTGTGCGAGTTGATCGGGGTCAGCGCCGGGTTGAGTCAGCGCATCAGTCAGCGAGTGATCGCTTCGTACCCGCGACTGCTGGATGCGCAGATGGCCGAGGCGCCGAAAAGTGGTTTCGACAGCGGTCGCGCGACGTCGCCAAACGCTTCACGCAAACCGCAGAATCCGACAATGCCGATGCTGCGCAGCCTTGATGATTTGCGCAGCCTGGACGGCGTGAATGAGGCGGTGATGGGCAAACTGGCGCCGTACCTGACGGTGATTCCGGCGACGACCTGGCTCAATGGCAACACGGCCACCGCGCCGGTGTTGGCCGCGTATGTGCCGGGGCTGTCGCTGGAACGTGCCAATGCGTTGATTGCCGAGCGTGATGCCGGGCGCTGGTTTATCAACCGTGGCGATTTCTTCAACCGTTTGCGCATGCCGCAACTGGAGTTGACCAACGTCAAGGTCGGCATCACCAGTGACTGGTTTCGCCTGCGCGGCGAGGCGCGACGCGATCAGCGGCGGGTCAGTCTTGAGGCGTTGTTGCATCGCAGCGAGGACCGCTTGCCGCAAGTGATCTGGTCGCGGGTGGGCGTATGAGCCAGTTGAAAGTGGCGTTGCCGCCCTTGGCGGAACTGGATCTGCACAGTCAATTGCACTGCGCTTGGCTGGATCGTCAGGGCATGGTCACGCGGGAAGAACGCCTCAGTCTGAGCCAGTTGAGTCAGCAGTCGAAACTGCCACCGCTGGTGTGTTTTCTGCACCCGGCTGACAGCCTGTTGGCGAGTCTCGATTTACCGCCGTTGCCTGCCAACAAGATTGTCGCGGCGGTGCAGTGTGCGGCGCAGGCGTTGATGCTGGGCGACAGCAGCGAGATGCACATTGCGCACAGCTCGCGGGACGAGGCCGGGCAGGTGCAGATCGCCTGGGCGCCTCGGCAACAGTTGTTGGGTTTTGGTCAGTTGCTGAAAAGTGCTGGGCTGAACCTGCGCGGTCTCTACCCCGCGCCGTATTGTTTGCCGGTGCTGCCCGGCACCGTTGCTTGCGTGCAGGACGGGCATTTATTGCTGCGCGATAGCGTGCAAGGGGCGCGGGTGCAGCCGTTGTTTGATGACGGCCTCGATGGTGTTGTTTGGGAACCGGGTGCGACTCTTCACTGGATCGGCGATCAACCGCCGCCGGGTGCCGAATTGCCGATGAGTGATGCGCAGCGCTGGACCGGGCCGTTGCCCGGTTGGGGGCTGCACGGCGCGGTGCAAACGCAGAACACCGAGCATCGCGGTTGGGGCCGAGCCATTGGGTTTTCGGCGTTGGCCGTGGCGGTGTGGGTGATCGGTTTGAACCTGTATGCCGCTCGCGAAGCTGGGCAGGGTCAGCAGTTGAAAACTCAGATGAACTTGCGGGTAAAGCAGGCCTTCCCTGAGTTGCCGGTGATCCTTAACCCTTTGCAGCAGGCGCGTCAGCAACTGGCGGCGCGGCAGAAGGGCGCGGCGGATGATCCGGCGCAGACTTTTAATCGGCTGGTGTTGCAGGCGGGCAGCGGCATGCCGTCGATGGCCGGCAGTGTCGAGCGGCTGGCGTTTGTCGACGGTGTCTTGCAACTGAGTCTGCTCAGCGATGCCCGTCGTGGCGGCAATGATCAGGATTGGCAAAGCACTTTGGCCCAGGCCGGTATCAGCGTGACGGCAGATGACGAGGGCTGGACCTTGCGTCCGGCCACTGAAGCCACCCCAAGCGAGAGCGATGACAGCGGCGGAGCAGAAGAAGATGAATAAGGCCTCGCTCGCGCTCTACCGCGCCAAGTGGCAACGCTTTAACGCTCAGGTGCAGGCCCGTTGGCAGCCGTTGGCGTTGCGTGAAAAACGCATGGTCGCCGGCATGGCCGTTGCGCTGATCGGCTTGCTGCTGTGGGTCGCGCTGATCCAGCCGCCGCTGAAGAAAATCACTTATTGGCAAACCGAAACGCCAAAGCTGCGTGCGCAGACCGAAGCGCTGGAGGTGCTGTTGCGTGAAGTCAGCGTGCGCCCGGACGGGCAAAACGTGGCGCAGTCGCTGGAGCAGACTCTGCAGGCCAGTGGTCTCGGCGGGCTCTATCAATTGCAATCCGGGGAGGCCGGCGCCTGGCAGTTGACCTTCGACGCGGCGCCGGCCGACGCCGTGCTCGACTGGCTGTTGAACAACCCGGCACAACTTTCTCTGCAAGTGGTCGAGGCCCGTTTGCAACGCGCAGACAACCCCTCGACCGAAGTCACTGCCGGCACTTTGTCAGGCACCGTTCGCATGGATCAGGCGCTGGGCGCTAAGGAAGCTTCATGAAGGGGTCAGGATCCAAACCGGCACGTCTGGCGTTGCCGATGCTGCTGATGGCGTTGAGTGCATGCAGCAACACCACCACACCACAGAACCAGCCGCCATTGCTGGTCGACAGTGAACTGGGTCGGCCGCTGGCCAACACCCAGCGCAGCGGCGACGCGGTGCTTGACCGCGAACGTGCGCAGGCGCAGGCGCGACCGGCGCCGAAGCAATTGCACAACATATCCAAAAGTGCGCGCAGTGGGGCGG
>NZ_RWIL01000139.1:0-44238 GCF_009764635.1 Pseudomonas sp. PB103
GGAGTACTCGAACACGAAACTGGAAACTGGCAGACGCAGTTTATTTAAACCCAGAACGCCCTGAAATTAAGGGCGTAATGGGCTAGCAGTTGTAGGACCAAGGCGACAGGTGCCTTGACACGTACCGACCCACCGAAAAAGCAAACCCTGTAGGAGCTGCCGAAGGCTGCGATCTTTTGATCTGGATGTTTCAAAAAACAAGATCAACAGATCGCAGCCTTCGGCAGCTCCTACTGAGGTGGTTATGCGGTGGGATCGACGTTATCCAGTGCCTTGTTCACCGCCAGTTCGCCGAGCATGACCACCTGCGCGATGCCCAGCAGTGTCTTGCGGTGCATGCCTTCCAGCTGCGCGGCGAAATCACCGAGCATGACCGTGGCCGAGGCCAGGGATTCGCAGGCGTTGACCAACAGGGATTCAGTGTCGGCGTGCGGATTGACGTGGTACATGTCGCTGGGGGTGTAAGGGGTGGCCATGATCTGGGCCGCAGGATTGAGGTAGAAGTCGAGGGCGCGGTCGGCGGCTTCGTGGAGTTTTCGGGTGTCGACGGAGGCGTAGGGGGATGTTGAGTTGGCGTCGGGGATGGCGTCTGTTTCTGGGGGATTTGGGGTTGGCTTTTTCATAAGGTTCATCTTCTGTTCTGATAGTGGGGCTGGCCCATTCGGTTCCAATCGAAAGGGTGGCAGCTGTACGCAGGTTGGAACCCGGGGAACAGAAAACCCGACAGACTCGAAGTCTCCCGCGCACAGCTGCCATAACGAACTGCATACCATCAAAGGTGTGCAAGCATACGTCATGAAAAGTGCTTTCGCTTTCTGTAAAGCCACGGGGTTCCAATCCCGATCGCTGAATTGGCAGCGACCCACACAGGCTAGAGAACGGACGTCCGACGGACAACCTGAAAACATTGTGGGAAGGTTCCGCGATTCCCACACAACCTTTAAACATCACGAATTGAAATACGCAGCGTGATATCGAAATTCGCCCCCTGTAGGAGCTGCCGAAGGCTGCGATCTTTTGATCTGGAGGTTTTAAAAAGCAAGATCAACAGATCGCAGCCTTCGGCAGCTCCTACAGGGAACCGTGAGTCAGCCGCCGTTGTTGCGACACACGCCCATCACGTTGTACTTGATGGTATTGAGCTGACCTTTGGAGTCCTCGTAGGTCATCGCGGTGGGCACCACATTGCAGGCTGGCGCAGGCTTCACCACGCTCACCACCTTGACCACGTCCAGCTTCATTCCGTATTCGTAATCCTTCACCATCGGCGGCGCTTTGCCCTGGTTGGTGGCGTACTGATTCATGGCTTTGGCGTTGGCGCTGAGCGCACGTTCAAAAGTGCGGTCACCACCGCCTTCGGCCAGCACATTCACCGACATCGCCATGACAGCGGCGAATGCGATCAATTTGAGTACTTTCATGTCCATTTCCTTCCCGTCCGGGCTTAAAAAAAAGCCCGGCATCGATGCGCGATGAAGGGCTTCTATAAAGGGCAGCAGGCTTACAGGTCGCGGGTTTTTTCGTCTTTCTTTTCATTGACGACCACCGGGTTGCCGGCGGCTTTTTCCTTGGCGACGAACAACTCCACGGAGCGCTCGCTGTTGGCCATCATTTTTTCGAAAGTGCGGTCACCACCGCCTTCGGCCAAGGCCAGGGAAGACATCGCCAGAGCGGCTGCAAAAGCACTGATTTGAGCAAGTTTCATGGTTGATTCCTCGTTTAAGTAGCTGACGGGATCAAGGTAACAAGGCGCACCTTTCGTGACGGTGGCGGGGAAATTACAGATCCGTTATCTGCCGAAAACAGCCAAATCCCCAAACTGGAAAAAACCCTGTGGCGAGGGGATTTATCCCCGATGGGTCGCGCAGCGGCCCCTCTCTTGATCCAGAAAAGAAGCGGGCCTGCTGCGCAGTCCATCGGGGATAAATCCCCTCACCACAGGGGTTTTTGTTGATTTATGGGGTAGGGGTTATGTCCTCATCCCGGCGATGGGCGAGTTGGTAGAGCGCCGGCAAGATCAGCAGCGTGAGGATCGTCGAGGAGAGAATTCCGCCGATCACCACGGTGGCGAGCGGCCGCTGCACTTCGGCGCCAGTGCCGGTGGCAAGCGCCATCGGAATAAACCCCAGCGACGCCACCAGCGCGGTCATCAACACTGGCCGCAAGCGTGTCAGTGCGCCTTCGTGAATGGCAGCGGACAGCGAACGCCCCTCCTCGCGCAGATTGCGAATGAACGCGATCATCACCAAGCCATTCAACACCGCCACCCCGGACAACGCGATAAACCCGACACCCGCCGAAATCGACAACGGAATATCACGCAACCACAGCGCCATGACCCCACCGGTCAACGCAAACGGAATCCCGGTAAACACCAGCAAACCGTCCTTGAGATTGTTGAACATCATGAACAACAACCCGAACACCAGCAGCAGCGCCACCGGCACCACAATCTGCAAGCGCTTGGCCGCCGATTGCAGTTGCTCGAACTGCCCGCCCCAACTGGTCCAGTAACCGGCCGGCACTTGCACATCTCGTTCGATCACATCGCCGGCCTCGCTGACAAACGAGCCAATGTCACGCCCACGCACGTTGGCGCTGACGATCACCAGACGCTTGCCGTTCTCGCGGCTGACCTGATTCGGCCCGAGCACCAGGTCGAGGCTGGCAACGTCTTGCAGCGCGATGAAGCCGATCTGATTCGCCGCTCCATTCAAAGGCGCCGGCACCGGAATCAGCAACGCCGACAAGCCGTCGATGTCCTTGCGCATGGCATCGGACAAACGCACAACCATGTCGAAACGCCGATCGCCTTCATACAAAATCCCCGCCTGCCGCCCGCCCACCGCAACGGCAATCGTGTCCTGCACATCACCCACGTTCAGCCCGTACCGCGCGGCTTTGTCGCGATCGATATTGATGGTCAGCACCGGCAAGCCAGTGGTTTGTTCGACCTTCACTTCAGAGGCGCCGTTAACCTTTTGCATCGCTGCGGCAATCTTCGCCGCCGTGGCATTGAGCACGTCCATGTCATCGCCGAACACCTTCACCGCGACATCGCTGCGTACGCCGGAGATCAGCTCGTTGAAGCGCAACTGGATCGGCTGCGACAGCTCATAGTTACTGCCCGGCAACATCGCGGCAGCGGCTTGCAGCTCGGCCATCAGGGTTTCGCGAGACTTGCCCGGGTCCGGCCATTGCTCTTTCGGCTTGAGCATCACGTAGCTGTCGGAGATGTTCGGCGGCATCGGGTCGGAGGCAATTTCGGCGGTGCCGGTGCGGGCGAACACGCGTTCGACTTCCGGCACTTTCGCCAGAATCAAGGTCTCCAGACGCTGCTGCATGTCCACCGATTGCGTCAGGCTCGTTCCCGGCACACGCAACGCTTGCAGGGCGAAATCGCCTTCGCTGAGGCTGGGCACAAATTCGCTGCCCATGCGGCTGGTGAGCACGCCGCTAAGCACAATCACACCCAACGCCGCGCCCACTGCGATTGCGCGATTGGACATGACCCAGGCCAGCGCCGGCGCATAAACACAACGCGCGCCGCGCATCACCGCACCCTCTTCTTCCTTGACCTTGCCGGTCACGAACAACGCAATCGCCGCCGGCACAAAGGTCACGGAAAGCAACATCGCGCCAAGCAAAGCGATGACCACAGTGAACGCCATCGGGTGGAACATTTTCCCTTCGACGCCGCTCAGCGCGAAGATCGGCAAGTACACGACCATGATGATCAACTGCCCGAAAATCAGCGGTCGCCGCGCCTCTTTCGCTGCGGCAAAGACTTCCTTGAAACGCTCGGCGCGAGTCAACAAACGCCCGTGATGCTGCTGCGCATGGGCCAGCCTTCGCAGGGTGTTTTCCACAATCACCACCGCACCGTCAACGATGATGCCGAAGTCCAGCGCACCGAGGCTCATCAGGTTGGCGCTGACTTTGTTGCTGAACATCCCGGTAAACGTGAACAGCATCGACAGCGGAATCACCATCGCAGTAATCAGCGCCGCGCGGATGTTGCCGAGGAACAGGAACAGAATCGCGATCACCAGAATCGCGCCTTCGATGAGGTTCTTTTTCACCGTGGCGATGGCTTTGTCGACCAGGTGTGTACGGTCGTAAACCGGCACCGCGATCACGCCTTCCGGCAGTGATTTATTGATCTGTTCAAGCTTGCTGGCCACCGCCTGCGAGACCGTTCGACTGTTCTCGCCGATCAGCATGAACACCGTGCCGAGCACCACTTCCCGGCCATTTTCCGTGGCCGCACCGCTGCGCAATTCACGGCCGATTTCCACAGTCGCAACGTTCTTCACGCGGATCGGTGTGCCATCGACATTGGCCATGACGATATTGGCGATGTCCTCGGTGCTCGCCACTTGCCCCGGCGCGCGGATCAGCAATTGCTCGCCGCTGCGCTCGATGTACCCGGCGCCGACGTTGGCGTTGTTGCGCTCCAACGCGGTGATCAGATCAGTGAGCGTCAGCTTGTATGCCGCCAGCCGTTTCGGGTCCGGCGCGATCTGATATTCCTTGGCGAAACCGCCGATGGTATTGATCTCGGCAACACCTGGGACGTTGCGCAATTGCGGCTTGATGATCCAGTCCTGAATCACCCGCAGATCGGTCGGCGTATAGGGCATGCCGTCGTCCTTGAGCACGCCCTCCTTCGCCTCGACCGTCCACAGAAAGATCTCGCCGAGGCCGGTGGAAATCGGCCCCATCATCGCTTCCGCGCCTTCGGGCAGTTGCTCCTTGGCAATCTGCAAACGCTCGTTGACCAACTGACGGGCGAAGAACAGGTCGGTGCCGTCCTTGAAGATCACCGTCACTTGCGACAGGCCTGAGCGCGACAGCGAACGGGTCTGCTCCAGCGCAGGCAAACCGGCCATCGCGGTTTCAATCGGGAAGGTGATGCGCTGCTCGGTTTCCAGCGGCGAGAACCCGGCGGCGCCGGTGTTGATCTGTACCTGGACGTTGGTGATGTCGGGCACGGCGTCGATCGGCAGTTTTTGATAACTGGCGATGCCGAGGCCGGCCATGAGCAAAACGGCGAGCAGCACGATGATGCGCTGCTCGATGGCAAACTGGATCAGGCGTTCGAACATGAGGACTTTCCAGAATTAATGAGAGTGCTCGGCCGAGGCTTTGCCCAGTTCCGATTTGAGGACGAAGCTGCCGGCGCTGGCGACTTGTGCGCCCGGTTCCAGGCCTTGGGTGATTTCCACGTGGCCGGCTGCGCGGCTGCCCAGCTCTACCGGCCGCGCTTCGAAGCCGTCATCGGTGCGCACGAAGACCGTAGGTTTGTCCTCGACGGTCTGGATCGCGGTTTCCGGCACAGCGACTTTTGCTTCGCGGCTATCGGTGGCGACCAGCGCAGTGACGAACAACCCGGGGCGCCATGAGCCTTGCGGGTTTTCCAGAGTGACGCGAACGGTTGCGGTGCGGGTTTGTTCGCCGAGCAAGCTGCCGACGTAAGCCACGCTGCCGACGACTTCCGCGTTCAATTCCGGAGCGCTGACGGTGACTGCTTTGCCCACCTGCACCTTGTTCAGATCCTTGGGCGAAACACCGAAGGTCACCCAAACCCGCGACAGATCGGAGAGCGTGAACGCCGCCGTGGTTTCATCGACCACCTCACCCGGCGCCAGGTGTTTTTCCACCACGACACCGTCGAACGGCGCGCGCAATTCGTAGCGATTGCCGCCGGTGGCGACCACGCTTCCACTGAGCACGCTGATCTTTTGGCGCGCATTGCTCACAGCGATTTCCGCTTCTTGCAATGCCTGACGCGCCTGGAGGAAATCCTGCTCGGCGGAGATCTTGTCCTGCCACAGTTTCTTCTCGCGCTCATAGGTGGTGCGCGCCAAGGCCAGGCGCCGTTGCGCGGCAGCCTGTTCGCTGCGCTGATCGGAGATCTGCTGACTGGCAATCACCGCGAGCAACTGGCCCTTCTTCACCGTTTGCCCGAGGTTGACCGCCACTGACTCGACCACCCCCGGCACACGCGGTACGACGTGAGCGGTGCGGTCTTCGTCGAAGCGCACTTCACCGGGGAACGGCAAGCCGAGGCTGATGTTTCGCGCCCGTGCTTCGGCGAGTTGAATGCCGGCAGCGGTGATTTGTTCGGCGCTCAGTTCGATGTGGCCTTCTTCACCATGCTCGCCTTCGGCTGCGGCACCATCTTCGGCGTGGTCGGCGTGTTCAGCAGCCTCATCGGCGTGGGCGTCGATGCTTGAATTGCCTGACCACTGCGAGCCGATACCAATGCCCAGCGCCAACGTCGCCACCGCGACCACCATCAATTTTTTATCCATGCAAACTCCTCTGCGCCGTGCCTGCGCGCAGTGATGTGAAAAGTGAAATTCAAGGGCTGACGGCGAGCTCGCCGAAGATCCGTTCGATGCGTACGCGGGCGTCGGTGGCTTCGCTGACGGCCTGGATGTATTGGCTGCGCGCGGCGATCAGCGTGCGCTGCGCGTCGAGCACATCAAGGAAGCCGAACTTGCCCATTTCGAAACCGCGCGTGGCGCTGTCGACCGCACGTTGCGCGGCGGGCAGGATGGTCTGGTTGAACGCGGTGACTTCGCCGTTGGCGGTCTGCCATTGTTCAAGACTGGTCTGGATTTCGGTGCGCAAGCGCAGCTCGGCGGCGTTGCGCAGATCCCGCGCCTGATCGGTTCGGTGTGCCGCCGCGAGGACGTTGCCCTGATTGCGGTTGAACAGCGGAATCGGCATCGACAG
This sequence comes from Pseudomonas sp. PB103, assembly GCF_009764635.1. Lineage (NCBI taxonomy): Bacteria > Pseudomonadati > Pseudomonadota > Gammaproteobacteria > Pseudomonadales > Pseudomonadaceae > Pseudomonas > Pseudomonas sp. PB103. Next base: position 6,745 of record NZ_RWIL01000139.1, read on the forward strand.
CCCGACCACGTTGACCCGCTCGCGCTCGGTCTCGCTGTACTGGCTGCCGAGGCTTACGGTCAGATCGGGGATGCGTTGGGACTTTTCCAGCCCCAATGAGGCTTCGCGCTGATCGATCTGCAACGTGGCCAGACGCAGCTCGGCGGTTTCGTTCAGACGCTCCAGCAATCTTGTCGGCGGTGGAACAGCCATTAGGCTTTTCGTCGGTGCTTGCACCTTGGTCGATGCCGGCAAAGGCGCGCCCATGACTTGCGCCAACTGCTGATACGCGTTGGCCTGATCGCGCTCGGCGCGGCTCACTTCAAGGCGTACTTCCGAGAGCTGCACTTGCGCCCGCGTGCCTTCGACGGGGGACGATTTCCCAGCCTCGATTCGCCCGTCAGCCACGCGCAAACCCTTCTCGGCGAGTTGCAGCGATTGCCGAGACAGATCCAGGCGTTGCTGCGCGGTTTGCGCACTGTTGAATGCTTGAATCACATCGGCGCGCAAGGCATTGCGCTTGCGCTCCAGCTCGATGCCGGCGGCGCCCTGCGCGCGGCTGGCGACGTCGATCCGTGCACCGCGTTTGCCGCCCAGTTCAATCGGCTGGCTGAGCATGATCGTCGTGGTGCGCGAATCGCGGCGAGTGTCTTCGGCCTCCCAGGAAACTTCGGGGTTGGGGATCAAACCAGCCTGCACACGATCACCCTCGGCAATGCCGATTTCCCACTGCGCGGCGGCCAGATCGGGGTTACCGGCGAAGGCGCTTTGCAAGGCCTGATCCAGCGTCAACGTCGAGGCATTCGCCAGGCTGGCACTGGCCAATAACAGCAGGCCGCCGAGTGTTTTTTGCAGGCGTGATCGCGCCGTCAGTTCAATTAAACCGGGCAATGGCAGACTTCCTTTATTCAAGAATCTTTGATGCCGCCACGGTAGGGTTTTGAACTTATCGACAAGGTGACTGGAACATTACAAATCCGTTATCCACGGTTTGAACTAGTTGTTTTGCTCTAGGATGCGAAGTGCGAACTTTGTTGTGGTAATACATGGAAACAAATGCGGGTTAGATATCTGCTGAACAGCACTTGTGTAAACCAATGTCATGAGGGCTTTGCAGTTTGTGCTGCGACAGGCTGTCGCAGAGCACCGTTTTGAAGCGCTTGGCGGTTGACCCTGTAGCCACTACAACCTTTATTGTGCGGACTTCCCCTCACCCCAGCCCTCTCCCGGGGGAAGAGGGAGCTGACCGAAGTGTCTGGCGTTATTTATCGACCTGTTACATCAAGTCGATTATGGATTCAGTAAAATTTTTTCACGTCGGCGTAGTTCTGAAACATCCCCCATTCAGTCTCCTCTCCCTCCGGGAGAGGGAGAGGGTGAGGGCCTTTTTAATTAAATACCCATTAAATATAAGTGGTGAAAGATCATGCGAATCCTTGTCGTTGAGGACGAGCTTAAAGCTGCCGAATACTTGCATCAGGGATTGACCGAAAGTGGATATGTGGTTGACCACGCCGCCACCGGCGCCGATGGTTTGCACCTGGCGCAACAACAGGCCTATGACCTGATTATTCTCGATGTGAACCTGCCCGAACTGGACGGCTGGGGTGTGCTGGAACAACTGCGCCGCACTCACTCCACGCGGGTGATGATGCTCACCGCGCGTGGGCGTCTGGCCGACAAGATTCGTGGCCTCGATCTGGGCGCCGACGACTATCTGGTCAAACCTTTCGAATTCCCCGAACTGCTCGCACGGGTGCGCACCTTGATGCGCCGCAGCGAAAACATTCCCCTGCCGCAAGTGCTGAAAGTCGCGGACCTGGAACTCGACCCGGGCCGCCATCGCGCGTTCCGCGGTGCGCAGCGCATCGACCTGACCACCAAGGAGTTCGCCCTGCTGCATCTGCTGATGCGCCAGTCCGGCGAAGTGCTGACGCGCACGCAAATCATCTCACTGGTGTGGGACATGAATTTCGACTGCGACACCAATGTGGTCGAAGTGTCGATCCGCCGTTTGCGCGCAAAAATCGACGACCCGTTCGACAGCAAACTGATCCACACCCTGCGCGGTGTCGGCTACGTGCTGGAGGCGCGCGAATGAAACCGGCCAGCCTGTCGATGCGCCTGGGTTTGACGGTGAGTATTCTCGGCGCGCTGTTGGTGGTGTTCCTGGCGATCCTGGCTTTTTTCGCCCTGACCCATGAGCTGAACTCGCTTGCCAGAGACAGCCTGGAAAAGAAAATGGCACAGGTTGAACACAGCTTGTCGCTGTACGTCGACGCCAATGAAATCAGCGGCAAGCCGCATATTCTGCTGGATCAGGTAATGGGGCATGACAACCTCACGCTGACCATTTACGACCGCCTCAACCAGCGCTCGCCGCTGCTCAAATCCGGTTCAGGCTTGAGCGAACCACGGGTTGAATTGAAAGCGGTGCGCGCGACCACTGATCAACTGGCCTACAGCGACAGCACCGACGCGGAAGGCAAGAAATTCCTCACTGCCTCGAAACTGATTCGCCTCAAAGACGGCAGCAGCGTGCCGGTGTTGCTGTCGGTGGATAATGCGCACGATGAGGCGTTGCTCAGCGCCTACCTGCGCTCGACGCTGATCGCCCTGCCGTTGTTGCTGGTGTTTATCGGCCTGACAGCGTGGGGCGCGGTGCAACGCGGGTTGGCGCCGATGCGCGAATTTCGCAAAGTCGCGGCGATGGTCTCGACACAGGATCTCGATCATCGGCTGTCGGTGGTGGACATGCCACAGGAGCTGAGCGAACTGGCGCACGGCATCAACTTCATGTTGCATCGGCTGGATGCCGGGGTGCAGCAGTTGTCGCAGTTTTCTGATGATCTGGCCCATGAATTACGCACGCCGATCAATAACCTGATGGGCAAGGCGCAGGTGACCTTGTCCCGCGAGCGCTCGGTGGAAGAGTACAAAGATGTGCTGGTGTCATGCACCGAAGAGCTGGAACGCGTAGCGCGGATAGTGTCGGACATGTTGTTTCTCGCGCAGGTGAGTCATCCGTCGGCACTGGCGCCGTTCGAGCCGGTGGCGCTGGAGGTTGAGGCGGCGAAAGTTGCCGAGATGTTTTCGTTGTCGGCGCAGGATAAGAGCATTCATTTGAATGTCGTTGGCGGTGCGACGGTGATGGGCGATCGGCTGATGATTCAGCGGGCGATTTCCAATCTGTTGTCGAATGCGCTGCGGCACTGCCCGAACGGGAAAACCGTGACATTGCTGATCGAACAAGGTGCGACCCAGGCCTCCCTGCTGATCAGCAACCCCGGCGCCGGGATTGAGGCGCAACACCTGCCACATCTGTTCGACCGCTTCTACCGCGTCGACAGCAGCCGCTCCAGGTCGCAGGGCAGCACCGGGTTGGGCCTGGCGATCGTGCGATCGATCATGAGCCTGCATCAGGGTGTGGCGGAGGTTAAGAGCTTGCCGGGGGTGATGACCGTGTTCCGATTGGGCTTCCCCACCCCCGAATCATCCCTGTAGGAGCTGCCGAAGGCTGCGATCTTTTGCTCTTGTTTTTAAATCAAGATCAAAAGATCGTAGCCTGCGGCAGCTCCTACATTGATTTTCGGACATCGTGTCGGTCGTCATTTTTGTACGATTTTTTACCGATTTGCTCCCGTCCCCACACAAACACCGAAAGCTCTCGCCGCAACCTCCGTTTTGTCCTACAGCCAGTTTTGAGTAGATAGCTCTATGGTGGAGGCCTTGGCAGATGGAATACCGACGAGAGGCTAAAAATGAACAGGGATATCGTTTGCGAATGGGCTGAAGAAGTCTATGGTTTGGCAGCGTTGAAATATTCTGGCTATATTTGTCCAGAATACAGGGGTGAGCTGATGATCATCGTTCCGCTGGCTGAAGCCAAAAACAATTTATCCAAACTCGTCGATGATGCCGCTGCTGGCCAAGTCATCACGATTGCCAAGCATGGGCGGGCGATGGCTCGCCTCGTTCCCGTAGGAAAACCCAGCGCTCAGCGTATTGGCGCAATGAAGGGCAAACTGGTGTTGCCCGACGATTTCGACTCACCATTGCCCGATGACATGCTTGATGCATTTGAGGGCACTCAAGTATGAGGCTGCTGCTCGACACGCACATTTTGCTCTGGACGCTCAGTGATGACGCCAGACTGTCCGGCAAAGCCAGAAAATTGATTGAGAACGCCGCCGAAATCTATATCAGCGCCGCCACCTTCTGGGAAATGGCGATCAAGGTCGGGCTCGGCAAGCTGAATGTTGATCTGGAAGAAGTCCGCCAATATTGTCTCGACAGTGGCTTTATCGAATTGCCAGTGACTGCAGAACACGCCATCGCCGTGAAGGATCTTGAGCACCATTATCGCGATCCGTTTGACCGCATTATCGTGGCCACAGCAATGACTGAACCAATGAAGTTGCTCACGGCTGATGCTTTGGTTGCTCGGTACACCGATCTGGCTGTTCTGGTCTGATCAAGACACATCCGTACCGATAAACATCAATGCTGGCTGTCAGACCGCAATCGGTGGCAGCCATCTCCCACAGGGATCTGCTGTGTATGCGGGATGCTGGGCTCCACGGGTACCTGTGGGAGCCTGGCTTGCCAGCGATGGCGGTGGGTCAGTAGACATCGATGTTGAATGTCAGACCGCAATCGCTGGCAAGCCAGCTCCCACAGGGATTTTGGGTGTACCCGGTATAAGTGAACGATGCAGAAACCTGTAGGAGTGAGCCTGCTCGCGATAGCAATGGCACACGCAGCAACGAAAACGGCACCTTGCGGTGCCGTTCGCCTTTCACATTTCAGCGTTTACTTACGCGCATCCGCCCAGGATTTCAGCAGTTCGTTGTAGCTCACGGTCTCGCCCTTCGGCTTCTCGTTGGCCAGTTTCGGTTTCGGTGCGCCCGGTTGATCAAACCAGTATTGCGCATCGCGTTCCGGGTTCATTTTCGGTGCGCACACCGCTTGGGCCTTGGAGCGTTCGAGACGCGTCATGATCGCATCCTGATCCTTGGCCAAGCCATCCAGCGCTTGCTGCGGGGTCTTCTCGCCGCTGGCCGCTTCGGCGATGTGGCTCCACCACAATTGCGCCAGGCGCGGATAGTCCGGCACGTTGGTTCCGGTCGGGGTCCATTGCACGCGAGCCGGGCTGCGGTAGAACTCGACCAGACCACCGAGTTTCGGCGCCAGATCGGTCATCGCCTGCGAGTTGATGTCCGACTCGCGAATCGGCGTCAGGCCGACAATGGTTTTCTTCAGCGACACGGTTTTCGAGGTGACGAACTGCGCGTAAAGCCACGCCGCGAGTTTCTGTTTCTCAGGCGTGGATTTCATGAACGTCCACGAACCCACGTCCTGATAACCGAGCTTCATGCCCTCCTCCCAATACGGCCCACGTGGCGACGGCGCCATCCGCCATTTCGGCGTGCCGTCGGCGTTGACCACCGGCAGACCCGGTTTGGTCATGTCGGCGGTGAACGCGGTGTACCAGAAGATCTGCTGGGCGATGTTGCCCTGCGACGGCACCGGCCCCGATTCGGAGAAGGTCATGCCCGCCGCTTCCGGTGGCGCATAAGCCTTCAGCCAATCGACATATTTCTGCGTGGCGAACACCGCCGCCGGGCCGTTGGTGTCGCCGCCACGGGTCACGCTGGAGCCGACCGGGTGGCAGTCCTCGACACGAATCCCCCACTCGTCCACCGGCAAACCGTTGGGCAACCCCTTGTCGCCGCCACCGGCCATGGAGAACCAGGCATCGGTGAAGCGCCAACCCAGCGACGGGTCTTTTTTGCCGTAGTCCATGTGCCCGTAAACGCGTTTGCCGTCGATTTCCTTGACGTCTTCGCTGAAGAATTTGGCGATATCTTCATAGGCCGACCAGTTCACCGGCACGCCCAATTCGTAGCCGTACTTTTCCTTGAACTTGGCTTTCAAGTCCGCACGCTCAAACCAGTCAGCGCGGAACCAGTACAGGTTGGCGAATTGCTGGTCGGGCAGTTGATAGATCTTGCCGTCCGGCGCGGTGGTGAACGAGATGCCGATGAAGTCCTTGATGTCGAGCGTTGGCGAGGTGAAGTTCTTGCCTTCATTGGCCATCAGGTCGGTGATCGACTCGGTTTTGCCATAACGAAAGTGAGTACCGATCAAGTCCGAGTCGTTGACCCAGCCGTCATAGATGTTTTTGTCGGACTGCATCACCGTCTGCATTTTCTCGACCACGTCGCCTTCTTGCAGCAGGTCGTGGGTCAGCTTGATCCCGGTGATTTCGGTGAAGGCCTTGGCCAGCACTTTCGACTCGTATTCGTGGGTGGTCAGGGTCTCGGAAACGACCTTGATGTCCATGCCGCGAAACGGCTCGGCCGCCTTGATGAACCACTTCAATTCTTCGAGTTGCTGCTCGGCCGTCAGGGTCGACGGTTTGAATTCACTGCCGATCCATTTTTTCGCCGCGTCTTCGTAGGCATCAGCCCACGCGGCGGCGCTCAAACCGCTGAGTGCCAGCATGGCTGCCAATGAAATGCTATGTCGCAGCTTATTGTTTTTGTCGAACATAGAGACCTCCTGTTTAGGATTTCGGAGCACGGTTGCCGAATGACTCGACTAGCCCCAACGCATCACAGCCAACAGCCACACCAGGGACAACGCGGACGCCACCCAGATGCTCCAGTCGGTGGCGCCGATCACCAGCAAATGCAGGTAGGCGCTGCCGAGAAGACCGATAAACAAGCGATCGCCACGGGTGGTGGCAATCGGTAGAAAACCTCGCCGCAGGATGCTCGGCGAGCGCAATTCCCAAGTGGTCATGCCGACCAGAATCAGGCCGATGACGATGAAGAATGCCGCTGTCGGGGTGGTCCAACTCATCCATTCCATCATCAGCTCCTCAGACCCGACCGAGGGCAAAGCCCTTGGCCACGTGGTTGCGAACAAACCAGATCACCAGCATGCCAGGCAGAATGGTCAACACCCCCGCCGCCGCCAGCACACCCCAATCGATTCCCGACGCCGACACCGTGCGGGTCATCACCGCCGCAATCGGCTTGGCGTTTACCGAGGTCAAGGTGCGCGCCAGCAGCAATTCGACCCAGGAAAACATGAAGCAGAAAAACGCCGTGACACCGATGCCGGAACCGATCAGCGGGATGAAAATCTTCACGAAGAACTTGGGGAAACTGTAGCCGTCGATGTAGGCGGTTTCATCGATTTCCTTGGGCACGCCGGACATGAAACCTTCGAGAATCCACACCGCCAGCGGCACGTTAAACAGGCAGTGCGCCAAGGCCACGGCGATGTGCGTATCGAACAGCCCAATCGACGAATACAACTGGAAGAACGGCAGCAAGAACACCGCAGGTGGCGCCATACGGTTGGTCAGCAACCAGAAGAACAGGTGTTTGTCGCCGAGAAAACGATAGCGCGAAAACGCATAGGCCGCCGGCAGCGCCACGCTTAGCGAGATCACCGTGTTCAAACTCACGTAATACAGCGAGTTGAGATAGCCGTTGTACCAACTCGGATCGGTGAAGATCACCTTGTAGTTCGCCAGCGTAAAGTCCTGTGGGAAAAGCGTCAGGCCACCGAGGATTTCGGTGTTGCTCTTGAAGGACATGTTCAGTAGCCAGTAGATCGGCACCAGCAGGAACAGGATGTAGACCAGCAATGGAATCAGCTTTCTCTTGCTCATGGCCGGACCTCAGCGGTTGGCGTCGGAGTGCGTCATGGCGGTGTAGAACAGCCAGGACACCAACAGGATGATCAGGAAGTACACCAGCGAAAACGCCGCTGCCGGACCGAGGTCGAATTGCCCTACAGCCATCTGGGTCAACGTCTGACTCAAGAAGGTCGTGGCGTTGCCCGGCCCGCCGCCGGTGAGCACGAACGGCTCGGTGTAGATCATGAAACTGTCCATGAAACGCAGCATCACTGCGATCAGCAGCACGCTCTTCAACTTGGGCAACTGAATGTGCCTGAACACCGCCCAGGCTGAGGCGCGGTCGATGCGCGCGGCCTGGTAATACACGTCGGGAATCGCGCGCAGACCGGAGAAACACAGCAGCGCCACCAGTGAAGTCCAGTGCCAGACATCCATCACCAGCACCGTCACCCAGGCGTCCATGGTGTTGGCCGCGTAGTTGTAGCTGATGCCCATGGCGTTGAGGCTCGACCCAAGCAAACCAATGTCGGCGCGGCCGAAAATCTGCCAGATGGTGCCGACCACGTTCCACGGAATCAGCAGCGGAATCGCCAGAATGATCAGCACCACCGACGACCAGCGGCCCTTGGTCGGCATGGTCAGGGCGACGGCGATGCCCAGCGGAATTTCAATCAACAACACGCACGCCGAGTAGATGAACTGACGCAGCAATGAGTCGTGCAGACGCGGATCAAGCAGCACCTGCTTGTACCAGTCAGCGCCGACGAAGTAGCGGCTGGACTGGTCGAAGATGTCCTGCACCGAATAGTTGACCACGGTCATCATCGGGATCACCGCACTGAATGCCACCAGCAGGAACACCGGCAACACCAGCCACCAGGCCTTGTTGTTCTGCACCTTGTTCATGGCTGCACCTCATCACCGGCTTCAAGCAGAAACTCATCGGCATAAACCATCAGCCACTGCGCCGGAAAACTGATGTACGCGGTGCCCTGCGGAACTGGTTTGTCCTCGGCCAGGCGCACTTTCAGCGGTGCGCCGTCGAGGTCGAGTGTCATGATTTTGTAGGTACCGAGGTCTTCGACGTGTACGACGGTTGCCTGCATCGCGTCATCAAACGGCTCGTCCCACACGTGAATAAACTCCGGGCGGATACCGACCTTCAGATTTTTCCACTGGCCGTGTTCGATATGCCGCTGCATCGCGTCGGACAAAGGCAAATGCGTCGAGGCGAAACCGACGCCGCCGGGTTGCGGCTGCACCTCGATCAGGTTCATGCCGGGGCTGCCGATGAAATAGCCGACAAAGGTGTGGCTCGGCCGTTCGAACAATTCCCGTGGCGTGCCGAACTGGACGATCTGGCCGCCGTACATCACGGCGATTTTGTCGGCGAAGGTCGAAGCTTCCAGTTGATCGTGAGTGACGTAGACCATGGTGATGTTGAACTGCTCGTGGATCTGCTTGAGCTTGCGCCGCAGTTTCCACTTCAGGTGCGGGTCGATCACCGTCAGCGGTTCATCGAAAAGGATTGCCGAAACGTCGTCACGGACCAAGCCACGGCCCATCGAGACTTTCTGCTTTTCGTCGGCGGTGAGGTTGCGTGCTTTTTTGCTCAAGAGGTTTTGCAGATCGAGGACTTCGGCAATTTCCTGCACCTTGCTGTGTACTTTCGCCTCGGCCATGCCCTGATTGCGCAGGGGGAAGGCGAGGTTATCGAACACGGTCATGGTGTCGTAGACCACCGGAAACTGGAAAACCTGAGCAATGTTGCGCTTCTCCGGCGTCAGGTCGTTGACCGCTTTGCCGTCGAACAACACGTGGCCCTGCGAGGGGCTGAGCAATCCGGAAATGATGTTGAGCAAAGTCGACTTGCCGCAACCCGACGGCCCGAGCAAGGCGTAAGCGCCGCCCTGCTCCCAGACGTGATCCATCTCGCGAATCGCGTAATCCTCCGCGCCGCTCGGGGTCTTGCTGTAGCTGTGGGCGAGGTGCTGCAAACGGATTTCGGCCATCAGGCAACCCTCGCGACACGCCGGCCCGGTGCTTGCACCAGACGGCCCTGCGCATCGAAAACAAACAGTTTGTGGGTCGGGATGTAAATGCGGATCGGCGCATCGACGTCGTATTCGTGAACGCCGGGCAGGTGCAGCACCAGCAGGAAATGTTCGTTGCGCACGTGCAGAAAAGTTTCCGAACCGCTGATCTCGGCGACTTCAACGGTGACGGCCAGTTCGAGGTCATCATCGTTGCTCGGCACCAGCGAGATGTGGCTGGGGCGCACGCCAAAACGGAACTCGCCCTCGCCCACCGGACGCAAATCGACGTTCAACGGGAAGTGCACAAAATTGGCGAAGCTGACTTCGTTGCCGGCGATGCGCCCCGGCATCAGGTTGATCGGTGGTTCGGAGAACAGCTCAGCCGCAAGTACGGTTTGTGGCTGGTGATACACCGAAGTCGACGGGCCGCTCTGAATCACCCGGCCTTCGTGAAGAATCGTCGTGGTGCCGCCGAGTGCCAGCGCTTCGTTGGGTTCGGTGGTGGCGTAAATCGCAATGGTGTGGCGCGCCTTGAACAGCTCGCGCATTTCCTGGCGCAGCTCTTCGCGCAGTTTGTAATCGAGGTTGACCAGCGGTTCATCGAAGAGAATCAGCTCGGCATCCTTGACCAGCGCGCGAGCCATGGCCGTGCGTTGCTGTTGGCCGCCAGACAGCTCCAGCGGATAGCGCTGCAGAAACTTCTCGATGCGCAGCATCTTCGCGGTTTCCTGCACTTTGCTATGGATGATCTCTTTCGACACACCGGCCTGACGCAGCGGCGAGGCGATGTTCTCGAACACGCTCATGGTCGGGTAGTTGATGAACTGCTGATAGACCATCGACACGTTGCGCAGGCGCACCGGGCGTTGGGTGACGTCGACGCCGTTCATCAGGATGCGGCCGCTGTCGGGCTTGTCCAACCCGGCCATTAAACGCATGAGGCTGGTTTTGCCGGACAGCGTGCGGCCGAGCAAAACGTTGAACGAACCGGGTTCGAATTTCAGGCAGGCATCGTCGATCCAGGTCTGGCCCTCGACGGTGCGGCTGACGTGCTCCAGGGTGAGTGACATGGCTCGGCCTTTTTATTATTGGAGTCAAGCGACCTGTGCACAGGAGCGAGTTTCGTGCCAAAAATATTAAGTGATTGATTTGTCGCGAAAATCGCTGAAAGCGTGGGGAAACGGCGTTCATTGCTGAACACATTTGAACAGTTGGCCGATTGACAATGAACAATAGTGAACAACACTCTATGAACGCTTTTTGCGAACCGATCCCCCTGTAGGAGCTGCCGCAGGCTGCGATCTTTTGATCTTGATTGTCAAAAAACAGGATCAAAAGATCGCAGCCTGCGGCAGCTCCAACAGGGGATCGAATAACAATAATAAGAATGCTGCATCAGAGGCTGACTGCCATGGCCGCACCTGCCCCGCCGCTGTCCCACGACGCGATCGTCCAGAATTCCTGGCAACGTTGCCGCGCGTTCGGTCTCGACCACCAGAGCACGCCGGCCTTCGATCAACTGCCCGCCGCCGGCATCACGCATCTGCTCGACAGCCATCATTCACTGGTGCAGACCACGCATCAGGAAGTCCTGCCCTATTACGAAAACATCCTCAGCAACTCCAACTGCCTGATCATGCTCGCCGACAATCAGGGCCAGGTGCTGACCTCGTGGGGCACGCAACGCTTTATCGAACCGAATCTGGCCCGGGGGTTTCAGGCCGGGGCGAGCTGGATGGAGCGCTGCAGCGGCACCAACGCGATCGGCACAGCGCTGGCCTGTGAGCAGGCGGTACATATCGAACACGACGAACATTTTCTGAAAGCCAACCGTTTCATGACCGGTTCCGCCGCGCCGATTTTCGACGCCGAGCGCAAGGTGATTGCAGTGCTCGACGTGTCCAGCGACAGCTACCTGCCGCCCTCGCACACCTTGGGCATGGTCAAGATGATGAGCCAGACCGTGGAGAACCGGCTGATCCTTAACCTGTTTCATGGCCAGCACTTTCAACTGACCTTCAACACCGGACTGAACAACCTCGACAGCCAGTGGGCCGGGTTGTTGATTTTTGATGAGAGCGGACAGGTGCTGTCGGCCAATCGGCGGGCGGATAATTTGCTGGGTGTTCGCCTCTCGCGAGTCAGCGTTGAAAGTTTGTTCAAGGTCTCTCTGTTGGAGTTGATCAATCAGCCCGACGGGATGCCGTTTGCCTTACAGACCTCCGGGCGCAACCGTTTTCAATGTTTGTTGAAGCGGCCGAAACAGGCGTCGATTCAACCGCGCGTTTTTGCTGATGAACCCAAAAACGTTGCGCCCACCGCCATCAGCCTCAACACCCTGCACTTCGGCGACAGTCGCGTGGAAAAAGCCGTGCGGCAAGCGGAACGGTTGCTGGAGAAAGACATTCCGTTGCTGATTCATGGCGAAACCGGGGTCGGCAAAGAAGTCTTCGTCAAAGCCCTGCATCAGGCCAGCTCGCGGAGCAAACAAGCCTTCATCGCCGTGAACTGTGCTGCGATTCCCGCCGAACTGGTGGAATCCGAGTTGTTCGGCTACGAGAAAGGCGCGTTCACCGGCGCCAACCAGAAAGGCAGCATCGGCCTGATTCGCAAGGCTGACAAAGGCACGCTGTTCCTTGATGAAATCGGCGACATGCCGTTGCCGACTCAGGCGCGGTTGCTGCGGGTATTGCAGGAGCGTTGTGTGCAGCCGGTGGGCAGTAGTGAGTTGTTCCCGGTGGATTTGCGGATTATCTCGGCGACCAATCGTTCTTTACGAGAACAGGTGCAACTGGGCCGGTTTCGTGAGGATTTGTATTACCGCATTGGTGGCTTGACCCTGGAGCTGCCACCGCTGCGCGAGCGCAGTGACAAGGAGGCGTTGTTTAAACGGCTGTGGGAGCAGCATCGTGAGCCGACCCAATGGGCGGGGTTGAGTCGTGAAGTGTTGGATTTGTTTGATCGGCATCCGTGGCCGGGCAATTTGCGTCAGGTCAGCAGCGTGATGCAGGTGGCGCTGGCGATGGCCGAGGAACAACCGGTACGGCCGGAGCATTTGCCGGATGATTTTTTTGTCGATCTGGAGATGGAGCCGGTGGAGTGCTCGGCGCCGTTGGGGGTTGATCTAAATGATGTGGAGGCGTTGAATCGTGAGTTGAAGGCTTCCGGGGGTAATATTTCGCATTTGGCGCGGCGGTTGGGGGTTAGTCGGAATACGCTTTATAAAAGGTTGCGGCAGTTGGGCGGTTAGCAGCGCAGATCAAAAGATCGCAGCCTTCGGCAGCTCCTACAGGGATCGTATGTAGGAGCTGCCGAAGGCTGCGATCTTTTGACTTTAAATGGCTGTCTCAACCTGCACAGCCGAAGCCGCCTCCAATGTGCGCAACCCCACCAGCACAACAACCACCATCATGATCCCCGCGCCAATCGCCACGCCGAACCCGGCCCGCGCGCCCCACGCATCAATGACCAGCCCCGCCAGCATCCCGCCCAGTGCAACGCCGATGCTGATGCCGGTGGTCATCCACGTCAGCCCTTCGGTGATCCGCGACGGCGGGATGATGATCGTCCCCAGCTTCATGACCACGACCATCGTTGGCGCAAACGAGATGCCGGCGATGAACAGCGTCACTGACAGGACATAAACGTCCGCTGCAAAAATCGGCAACACGCCGGTAAGCGCCGTGACCAATATCCCGATCAGGAACTGCTTTTCGATCGCCAGCGAAACCCTCATCGCACCGAATGTCAGTCCCGCGACCAGTGAGCCAAACGCATAGGCGGCGAGGATGAAGGTTGCGGAGGCTGGCCAGCCTTGCGCATTGGCGAACGCGACAACGGCGACATCGATTGCTCCACCGATAACACCCATCGCCAACAACGCGAGGACAATGGTGCGAACCCCGGGAATCAGCAAGGTCGAGCCACTATGGCTGGCGTGGCCCACGACAACCTTGGGTTCAGTCTGGCGCTGCAGGAGGAATGCTGTCACCCCGACAGCCAACAGCCCGACCGCAACCAGTGGCCCGGCTTCGGCGAAAAAACTCACGCTCAAACCGATCGCCAGTGGCGGGCCGATAATGTAGGCCATTTCGGTGAGGACCGTGTCCAGCGAGAACGCCGTGTGCAGTTGCGGCTTGCCCCGGAACAACTGCGTCCATCGTGCGCGGATCATCGACGGCATGCTCGGCATCGTCCCCGCCAGTGCCGCCAGCACAAACAGCAGTGCGGCCGGTGCCCGCATGTAAACCGCAAGGATCAGGGTCAGCAACATGGCAATGCTGAACGCCGTTACGACGGGTAGCACGCGGCTCTGGCCATGTTGATCGACCCGTCTCGAGATGTACGGGCCGAGCAGTGCATTGGCCAGGGTGAATGTACCGGCGACTGCGCCGGCCAGCCAATAGACGCCGGTTTGCTGGACCAGCATGGTGATGATGCCGATGCCGATCATTGCCTGTGGCAAGCGGGCGATAGAACTCGCGAGCACTAGCCCGGTGGCGCCGGGTGTGGTTAGCAGCTCGCGGTAGTGATTTGCCATGATGTTTCCCTTACATGATCATCGCCGCTCAGCATCCGGCTGAACGCGTTGCCGACATCAAGACCTACGCGAACGTCAAAAGCAACCCTCACCCCAGCCCTCTCCCAGAGGGAGAGGGAGCTGACCGAGGTGTCTGACGTGATGCATCGACCTGAAAGAACCAGTCGATTATGGATTCGGTGCAGCACCTTCAAGTCGGCGTATTTCTTGAATATCCCCCAATCAGTCCCCTCTCCCTCTGGGAGAGGGCTAGGGCGAGGGGCTTTTCTCGCGGCCAAACAAAAACCCGCACAAGGCGGGTTTTGTTGATCGTTCCCACGCTCCGCGTGGGAATGCAGCCCGGGACGCTCCGCGTCCCTGATCTCAGTCAGCCAGACGCCAGGTAGTCCCACCCTTGCCGTCTTCCAACACAACGCCCATCGCCGTCAGCTGATCGCGGATACGATCGGACTCAGCCCAATCCTTACCCGCACGTGCTGCCAGACGCGCCGCAATCAGCGCATCGACTTCAGCCGCATCGACACGTCCTTCGGCGCCCGCCTGCAGAAAGTCATCGGCCTCAAGCTGCAACACGCCCAACACGCTCGCCAGTTCTTTCAGACGTGCCGCCAGACCCGCCGCAGCAGCGAGATCGCTCTCACGCAGACGGTTGATCTCACGCACCATCTCAAACAACACAGCGCACGCTTCCGGCGTACCGAAGTCGTCGTTCATCACCGTAGTGAAACGCTCGACGAACGCTTCGCCGCCCGCAGGCGCCACAGTCGGCAAGCCTTTCAAGGCGTGGTAGAAACGCTCGAGAGCGCCCTTGGCGTCCTTGAGGTTATCTTCCGAGTAGTTGATCGCGCTGCGGTAGTGGCTCGACACCAGCAGGTAACGCACGACTTCCGGGTGGTACTTTTCCAGCACGTCGCGAATGGTGAAGAAGTTGTTCAAGGACTTGGACATCTTCTCGCCATTGATGCGAATCATGCCGCAATGCATCCACGCGTTGGCGTAGGTCTTGCCAGTGGCCGCTTCGCTCTGGGCGATTTCGTTTTCGTGGTGCGGGAACTCGAGGTCGCTGCCGCCGCCATGAATGTCGAAGGTCTCGCCGAGGCAGCAGGTGGACATCACCGAGCACTCGATGTGCCAGCCCGGACGCCCGGCGCCCCACGGCGATTCCCAGCTCGGCTCGCCGGGCTTGGTGGCTTTCCACAGCACGAAGTCCAGCGGATCCTGCTTGGCTTCGTCGACTTCGATGCGCGCTCCGATGCGCAGGTCTTCGATCTTCTTGCGCGACAGCTTGCCGTAGCCCATGAACTTGGCGACGCGGTAGTACACGTCGCCATTGCCCGGGGCGTAGGCGTAACCCTTGTCGATCAAGGTCTGGATCATGCTCAGCATGCCCGGAATATGATCGGTGGCACGCGGTTCCATGTCCGGCTTGAGGATGTTGAGGCGCGCCTCGTCCTCGTGCATCGCGGTGATCATGCGCTCGGTCAGCGCGTCGTACGGCTCGCCGTTTTCGCGGGCACGATTGATGATCTTGTCTTCAATATCGGTGATGTTGCGCACGTAGGTCAGGTTGTAACCGCTGAACCGCAACCAGCGGGTCACCAGGTCGAACGCGACCATGCTGCGGCCGTGGCCAATGTGGCAGTAGTCATACACGGTCATCCCGCAGACGTACATGCGCACATTGTTGCCATCGAGCGGCTTGAAGACTTCTTTGCTCTTGGTGAGCGTGTTGTAAATCGTCAGCACTTTATATTTCCTTGACGCGAAATCACTGGCCCCACGAATCACGCAGGGTCACGGTACGGTTGAATACCGGCTGACCTGGTTTCGAGTCCTTCAAATCGGCGACGAAGTAGCCTTCGCGCTCGAACTGGAAACGGTCTTCCGGCTGTGCATTGCCAAGCGATGGCTCCGCACGACAACCGGTGAGTACCTGCAGCGAATCAGGGTTGATGTTGTCGAGGAAACTCGCGCTGTCTTCAGCCTTCTCAGGGTTGGCCGAACGGAACAGGCGATCGTACAGACGCACTTCGCACTCGACGCTGGCCGCAGCCGGTACCCAGTGGATCACGCCTTTGACCTTGCGGCCTTCAGGGTTCTTGCCGAGTGTTTCCGGGTCGTACGAGCAACGCAGTTCAACGATGTTGCCATCGGTGTCCTTGATCGCTTCGTCGGCACGGATCACGTAGCTGCCGCGCAGACGCACTTCACCGGCCGGTTCCAGGCGCTTGTAGCCCTTCGGCGGCTCTTCCATGAAATCGTCACGGTCGATGTAGATTTCCCGGGCGAATGGCAGCGCGCGCACGCCCATGTCTTCTTTCGGGTGGCGCGGCAGTTCGAGGTTCTCGACCTGGCCTTCCGGGTAATTGGTGATAACCACTTTCAGCGGACGCAGCACGCACATGGCGCGCGGCGCGGTGTGATCGAGGTCGTCACGGATGCTGAATTCGAGCATGCCGAAGTCGACCACGCCGTCGGAACGGTTGGTGCCGACCATTTCGCAGAAGTTGCGGATCGATTTCGGCGTGTAGCCACGGCGGCGGAAGCCCGACAGCGTGGACATGCGCGGATCGTCCCAGCCATGCACGTGCTTTTCATCGACCAGTTGCTTGAGCTTGCGCTTGCTGGTGATGGTGTAGTTGAGGTTCAGACGGCTGAACTCGTACTGACGCGGGTGCGCCGGCACTGGCAGGGCGTCGAGGAACCACTCGTACAGCGGACGATGGCTTTCGAATTCCAGGGTGCAGATCGAGTGGGTGATGCCTTCGATGGCATCCGACTGACCGTGGGTGAAGTCGTAGTTCGGGTAGATGCACCACTTGTCACCGGTCTGGTGGTGATGCGCGTGGCGGATGCGGTACATGATCGGGTCGCGCAGGTTCATGTTCGGCGAGGCCATGTCGATCTTCGCACGCAGCACGCGGGCGCCGTCGGCGAACTCACCGGCACGCATGCGCGCAAACCAGTCGAGGTTCTCTTCAACCGAACGGTCGCGGAACGGGCTGTTCTTGCCCGGCTCGGTCAGGCTGCCACGGTATTCCTTGGCTTGCTCCGGAGTCAGGTCGTCGACGTAGGCCTTGCCGGCCTTGATCAGCTCAACGGCCCAATCGTGCAACTGGTCGAAATACTGCGAGGCGTAGCGCACTTCGCCGGACCATTCAAAGCCCAGCCATTTGACGTCGGCTTCGATCGCGTCGATGTATTCCTGATCTTCCTTGGCCGGGTTGGTGTCGTCGAAACGCAGGTGCGTGACGCCGCCGAACTCCTGGGCCAGGCCGAAGTTCACGCAGATCGACTTGGCGTGGCCGATGTGCAGGTAGCCGTTGGGCTCCGGCGGGAAACGGGTGACGATCTGCGTGTGCTTGCCCGAGTCCAGGTCTGCCTGGATGATCGGCCGCAGGAAATTGACCGGCACGGCAGGGCCGGACTTGGCATTCGAGGTAGGGTCGACAGTGGGCTTGCTCATAGGATCCTTGACTTACAGGTGCGCGGCCGCAGAGGGGCCAGACAAAACAAAGCCGCTATCATAGCCGATGCTGTCAAGGGGCTGACAGAGCAGGCCCTATAAAGGTGTGCTTTTTATCGCCGGGAATTGAAAAACAGCCTCGAAATTCGCGCCTGTCACGCTAAACTGCGCACCTTGGCCCACGCTGGCTGAACCGGTTTGGGGGCTCGATGTCCCAAAACCACGAATTCCTCTAAAGAGTAGCGATCATGACTCAAGTTAAATTGACCACCAATCATGGCGACATCGTCATCGAACTGAACGCTGAAAAGGCGCCGATCACCGTCGCCAACTTCATCGAGTACGTCAACGCCGGTCACTACACCAACACCGTTTTCCACCGCGTCATCGGTAACTTCATGATCCAGGGCGGCGGTTTCGAGCCAGGCATGAAGGAAAAGAAAGACAAGCGTCCAAGCATCCAGAACGAAGCTGACAACGGTCTTTCCAACGAGAAGTACACTGTTGCCATGGCCCGCACCATGGAGCCGCATTCGGCTTCCGCGCAGTTCTTCATCAACGTGGCTGACAACACTTTCCTCAACCACAGCGGCAAGAACGTGCAGGGCTGGGGTTACGCGGTATTCGGTAAAGTGACTGCCGGCACCGACGTTGTCGACAAGATCAAAGGCGTGTCGACCACCATGAAGTCCGGCCACCAGGACGTACCAGCAGACGACGTGATCATCGAGAAAGCCGAGATCATCGAAGCGTGATATTGCTGATTTCAGACTTGCATCTGGAAGAGGAGCGCCCGGACATTACCCGGGCGTTTCTGGATTTGCTCGCCGGACGCGCCCGCTCGGCGAGCGCGTTGTACATTCTCGGCGACTTCTTTGAAGCGTGGATTGGCGACGACGCCATGACGCCCTTCCAGCGCTCCATCTGCCAGGCCCTGCGCGATTTAAGCGACAGCGGCACGGCGATTTTTCTGATGCACGGCAATCGCGACTTCATGCTCGGCAAGGCCTTCTGCAAGCAGGCCGGCTGTACGTTGTTGAAGGACCCGAGTGTCGTGCAGTTTTACGGCGAGCCAGTGCTGCTGATGCACGGCGACAGCCTCTGCACCCGCGACGTTGGCTATATGAAGCTGCGGCGCTATCTGCGTAATCCGATCACCCTGTTTGTCCTGCGCAACCTGCCCCTGAGCAGCCGTCATAAACTGGCGCGCAAGCTGCGCAGTGAGAGCCGTGCGCAGACGCGGATGAAGGCCAATGACATTGTCGATGTCACGCCCGAGGAGATTCCGCGGATCATGCAGGAATACGGGGTGAAAACCCTGATCCACGGGCACACCCATCGCCCGGCGATCCACAAGTTGCAGATCGGTGATGAAGCGGCGAAGCGGATTGTGCTGGGGGATTGGGATCGACAGGGTTGGGCGTTGCAAGTGGATGAAAGCGGCTACGCCTTGGCGCCGTTCGACTTCGCCCCGCCACCCGCCCCGAGCGCCTAAGGATCACAGCTATCCCTGTGGGAGCGGGCTTGCCCGCGATGAGGCCATCACATTCAACATCTCTGTTGACTGAAAATCCGCCATCGCGGGCAAGCCCGCTCCCACAGGTTATGTGTTGCCTCAATGTCCGGACGCGGCCGGCCCTGCCTTCGCGGCGAACGGCGGTTTGGCCAGCCACACAATCAGAATCAAGCCCATAAAGCCCCAGCCCAGCAGCGTGAAGTAATCCACGGTAGAGAGCATGTACGCCTGGCTGGTCAGAATCTGATCCATCTGCGCATAAGCCGATTGGCTCGCGCCGCCTAAATGATTCAACGTCTCCCGCGTCGCGGGCTCATATGTACTGATGCTTTCGCTCATGTACGCATGATGCTGGTCAGCCCGGCGAATCCAGATCCACGTGGTCAGCGAGGCCGCGAAGCTGCCGCCCAACGTCCGCAGGAAAGTCGCCAGACCGGCGCCATCGGCGATCTGGTTCGGCGGCAAGTCGGACATCAGGATACTCAACGTCGGCATGAAGAACAGCGCCACGCCGATGCCCATGAACAGCTGCACCAAGGCGATGTGCTGGAAGTCCACTTCGTTAGTGAATCCCGCACGCATAAAGCAGCTCAGGCCAATCGCCAGAAACGCCAGCCCGGCCAGCAAGCGCAGGTCGAACTTGTTCGCGTACTTGCCGACAAACGGCGACAGCAGCACCGGCAAGATGCCGATCGGCGCCACGGCCAGACCGGCCCAGGTCGCGGTGTAGCCCATTTGTGTCTGCAACCACTGCGGCAGGATCAGGTTGATGCCGAAGAACCCGGCGTAACCCAACACCAGCACCAGCGTGCCGATGCGGAAGTTGCGGTAGGCAAACAGCCGCAGGTTGACCACCGGGTGCTGGTCGGTCATTTCCCAGATAACGAACACCGCCAACGCAACCACCGAAATCGCCGCGCCGATGATGATGAAGTTCGACTCGAACCAATCCAGATCATTGCCCTTGTCGAGGATCACCTGCAACGCACCGACGCCAATGATCAGCGTGATCAGACCGACGTAATCCATCGGCTGACGACTGGTTTCCACCGGGCGCTTGGCCAATTGCGAACGCACGACCATCACCGCAAAAATCCCGATCGGCACGTTGATGAAGAAAATCCACGGCCAGCTGTAGCTGTCAGTAATCCAGCCACCGAGGATGGGCCCGGCAATCGGTGCGACCACCGTGACCATCGCCAGTAGCGCGAGGGCCATGCCTCGCTTCGCGGGCGGATAGACCGCGATCAACAGGGTTTGCGTCATCGGGTACAACGGCCCGGCGACCAGCCCTTGCAGGACGCGGAAGCCGATCAGTTCTGGCATCGACGTCGAGATACCGCAGAGAAACGAGGCCAGCACAAACAGAATGGTCGCCCACAAAAACAGTTTTACCTCGCCGAACCGACGGCTGAGCCAACCGGTCAGCGGCAGCGCAATCGCGTTGCTGACGGCGAACGAGGTGATCACCCAGGTGCCCTGCTCCGAACTCACCCCGAGGTTGCCGGAAATCGTCGGCAGCGCCACGTTGGCGATGGTGGTGTCGAGCACTTGCATGAAGGTCGCCAGCGACAGGCCGATGGTGCTGAGCAACAGGCTGGGCGGCGTGAAAGAAGCGTTATTGCTCATCGCGAATCCTTTGGAACCGGGTTGGCGCTACGTCTGTCACAGACGCGGCTGCCCTTTGTGGGAGCAAGCATTTATTTGGCAATGAAAGCTATCTGTGACTGGAAAATTGATTGAGGTGAGGGGATTTATTGTGGCGAGGGGATTTATCCCCGATGGACTGCGCAGCAGTCCCGTCTTTTCTGAATCAAAAGCGGGGCCGCTACGCGACCCATCGGGGATAAATCCCCTCACCACAATGAATCCCCTATCAACAGGTAATCCCTTTTCCTCAGATAAATCCCCTATTAACAGGTCATCCCTTTTCCTCAGATAAATCCCTTGGCCACAGGTAAAACCTGAACTTCAGAGCCTGTTCCCAAAGGGGAACGTATCAGCGTTGCGCGGTTTTGCTGACCGCGGCGCTGTTGTCGTGGATCAGCTGCGCAATCATCGCGTCGGCTTCGGCCAGTTGGCGGTCGTAGACGTTGGTGCTGAACGAGGCTTTTTGCGGTGGCTGCTGCGCCAGCACCGGGCCGCTCTGGTCGTGCAGGTTCACTTCAACGTTGGTCGACAGACCGACGCGCAGCGGGTGCTTGGCCAGTTCTTCGGCGTTGATGTGGATACGCACCGGTACACGCTGAACAATCTTGATCCAGTTACCCGTGGCGTTTTGCGCCGGCAGCAAGGCAAACGCACTACCGGTGCCAGCGCCGAGGCTGTCGACGGTGCCGCTGTATTTCACGTCGCTGCCGTAGATGTCGGATTCGATATCGACCGGCTGACCGATGCGCATGTCACGCAGTTGGGTTTCCTTGAAGTTGGCGTCGATCCACAGCTGATCCAGCGGAATCACCGCCATCAACGCGGTGCCCGGTTGCACACGCTGACCGAGTTGCACGGTGCGTTTGGCGACATAACCGGTCACCGGCGCAATCAAGGTGCTACGGGCATTGGTCAGGTACGCCTGACGCAGATCGGCAGCGGCCGACATCACGTCCGGGTGCGACGACACCACGGTGTCATCAACCAGGGCGCTGGTGGTTTTCAGTTGCTGTTTGGCGTTGGCCAGGGCGTTTTGCGCCGAGGTCAGGTCGTCGCGGGCGT
Organism: Pseudomonas sp. PB103; assembly: GCF_009764635.1. Lineage (NCBI taxonomy): Bacteria > Pseudomonadati > Pseudomonadota > Gammaproteobacteria > Pseudomonadales > Pseudomonadaceae > Pseudomonas > Pseudomonas sp. PB103. The sequence continues at coordinate 28,651 of NZ_RWIL01000139.1, forward strand.
GGGACAGTTCTTCCTGGGAAATCGCCCCGCCCTGCGCCAGGTTTTTCCGGCGGTTGTAATTGTCCTGGGCTTTCTGCACTTCAGCCTGTTGCGCGTTGACCTGGGCTTTCATGCCATCAACGTTGCTGTACAGACCGCGTACCTGACGCACGGTGCGCGCCAGTTTCGCCTGGGCACTTTGCAGGCCGACTTCGGCATCGTTCGGGTCGAAGTTGATCAGCACCTGACCTTCGTGAACCAGATCACCATCGTCAGCACCGATGCTGACAACTGTGCCGGTCACCAGCGGGGTGATTTCGACGACGTTACCGTTGACGTAGGCGTCGTCGGTGCTTTCATTGAAGCGTCCGATGAACTCGTGATACGCCCAGACGCCGGCGCAGGCGAGTGCAACCACAACGGCCAGTACCAACAGCATGACTTTGCGTTTGCGCGGGTTGCCGGTGTCCGGGGTGTTGCCTTGAGCTTGGGTGTTTTCGGCAGTGGCCATGACAATTACCTTAAATTAGTTGTGCGGCGTGGCTGGGGTGGCGTTGGCTGCGGTCAGGGTGTCACCCTGGAAACCACCGCCCAGCGCTTGCATCAGTTGAATCGACAGGTCGATCTGCTCGGCATTGAGGGTGGCCAGTTGACGCTGGGCCTGCAGCAATTGCTGCTCGATGCTGAGCACGTCCAGGTAGTTGCCGATGCCGGAACCGTAACGCTGGACGACGGTGTTGTAAGAATCCTGGGCAATGTCGGTGGCGTGCTGCTGCGCACCGATCTGCCGGCCGATGTCACGCAACTGGTTGATCGTGTCGCTGACATCGCCCAGTGCCTTCACCAGGCTTTTGTTGTACTGCGCCACCGCCAGATCGTAATCGGCGTCGCGCGCATCGAGGTTGGCGCGCAGGCGTCCGCCGTCGAAGATCGGCACCGAGATGGTCGGGGCAATGTTGAAGAAGCGACTGGCCGAACCGAACATCGCGTCACCCAACAAGGATTCGGCACCGGCCGAGGCCGACAGGTTCAAGTTGGGATAGAACTGGGTTTTCGCCGAGTCGATGTCTTTGCTCGCCGCTTCTACGCGCCAACGGGCGGCGACCAGATCCGGACGACGACCGAGCAGCTCGGCTGGCAATACCGACGGCACGGCAACAGCGCTGGCTTGCAGGATTTTCGGTCGGGCAATTTCGTTGCCACGATCCGGGCCTTTGCCGAGCAGCACGGCCAAAGCAATCTTGGCGCTGTTCAGACGTTTTTCCGCGTCGATCAGGCTGGCTTCGGAGCTGGCTTCCAGACTTTGGGTTTGCTGGAACTGGTACTGGCTGTCGATCCCGGAGCTCAGGCGACGCTGGCTCAGGTCGAGCATTTGTTTGGTGCGCTTGAGGTCGTCGTTGGCCAGGTCATAAACGATGTGCGCCTGACCGAGATCGCTGTAGGCACGAGCGACGTCGGCGGCGAGCGTCAACTGCGCGGCCTGGCGATCGACTTCAGCGGCGCGGGCCTGACCGAGTGCAGCTTCCCAGGCATCACGCTGGCCGCCCCACAGGTCGAAGTTGTAATTGAAGCCGGCGCTGACGTTACGCACGGTGGCGTAGGCATCGCCCTGCCCCAGCGGATCCTGATCCTTGGCCAGACGCGAACGGCTGATGCCGGCGCTGGCGTCGAGGGTCGGATAACGGGCGGCGTCGGAGGCATACGCAGCGGCGCTGGCCTGATGGGCGCGGGCGGCGGCGATCTGCATGTCCGGGCTGTCGTGCAGGGCTTCGCGGATCAAGCCGTCGAGTTGCGGATCGCCCAGACTCGTCCACCAATCGCTTTTTGGCCACGCGGCGGGCGACAGGGTCACGCCGTTGAGGGATTGGCCGGTTTTCAGGCTCGCCGCTTCAAGGTTTTTGCCTTGAGTGTCGAGGCCACTGTAGTTGGCGCAACCGGCGAGGATCATCGCCGACAGCACCAGGGTCAGGCTGCTGCGCAAGGTTTTACCGCTCATTGTGTTCACCTAAGCGCTGGAGGGTGATCGGGTCACCGGCGGCCAGCAGGATTTTCTTGAGGATGTATTCCAGGGTCTTCAACTCGTCCGGAGTGACAGCGCCGGCCAGTTCATTCATCGCGTCGGCGCCGATGTGCGGCAGGCGATCAGCCAATTGCTGGCCTTGCTCGGTCAGGGTCAGTTGCACCTGACGGCGATCGCCTTCGCTGCGTTGGCGAGCCAGGAAACCTTTCTGCTCCAGACGATCGAGCATGCGTGTCATCGAGCCGCTGTCCAGCGACAGATGCCGGCACAGCTCGGCCGGGGTATCGACGCCGTACTGGGCCATGATGATCAACACCTTGAACTGCGCGGCGGTGATGCCGTGGGGTTCCATGTGGGTGTCAATGATCCGGTCCTTGAGCAGCGCAGCACGGCCAAGCAACAGGCCGAGATGGCAGTGTTTGAATTCGTCCGGAGTGAAATGCTTCATGTGCTTACCTAATAACTGCCTAGGCAGTGAATGTATGTCGAGATGTTACTGCCTAGGCAGCGAATGTCAACGAAATAGTTAGGAAGCTTTGTAAATAGTTGACCAATGGGCTGGGAGATTGCGGTGAACACCCTGACGCCATCGCTGGCAAGCCAGCTCCCACAGTGTCCGTGTCGTACACAAATTCATGCACACCGCAGGAACCTGTGGGAGCTGGCTTGCCAGCGATTGGGGCGACTCGGTGGAACGTCGGTCAGGAATCGTCAGAGGGATGCACAGGCGGCGGTTGCACTGGATGCACCTCACGCCCACGCAAGGCAGTCGCCACGTACCCAAAGGCGCGTTTGCTCACCGCATAAATGCTGTGCCAACCCGGCGGTGCCGGCTCGATGGCCGCATGCAGCGCTCGCGCATAGTCGAGCACCAGTCCGGGCGTCCAGGCCATTGCCTCGGCGCGTTTGCGCACTTGCGCGGCGACCCAGAACTCGGGGCTGAAGACGACCCGGGCGAAATCCAGCATGCTCGAATGGCCCCGGTTCATCGCTCCTTCAAGGGCCGCTTCGAGGCTATGGGCAACAGCGCTGGAACAATTGCGACTGGTCAGGTTGTACGTGCTGTTCTGCCGATACTCCGCCCAGAACGCACTGAGTCGCCGGGCATCGTAGCGGGCAAAACTGACCTGCACCGAAGACGGGCACCAGTCAGCCACCTCCCCCGCATAATCAGGCAGAAACCGGCCGGCAACATCGTTGTTTGGCGTCGCCCGCAGCAAGCGCACGAAATCCCCAGCCGAACGATCAATGTCATCCTGCGGGTAATGACTGACGTAGATGTCCGGGCCACATTCCAGTGCCGCATGGCCGGCGGAGATAACGCCGTTGATGTCGACCGCCGCGATGTAGCGATTGAGCAGTCGGTTGCGCACCAAGGTGTCATCGACGGTGCCGCTGGGGGTCCAGACATGAATCACCAACGCATCGCTGCTGGCCGGCGTACTGACCGACAAAGGGCTTGTCAGCGGCGGCTGGTGTTTGAAGCGCACCGCTTGCCGCAACAAGGCGCAGCCCGAGAGAAACAGGCTCATGCCAATGCAGAATGGCACCGTGCCCTTATACAGCGTCGGGTACGGTTCGAGGATAAACACGCCAAAGCCGATTTCGAACAATCCCGCCAGCAACGACACTTGCCAGCCGACAAAGCGCACCACCACCGCAGCCGCCAGCCGAAAGACCCCATCAATTATGAAAGCCCCGCCAAACAGCACAGCCAGAATCAGCCCGGCAGCATGTTGCCGGTCGACGATCAGCAGCCCCAGCAAAAGAAACGCCAGTCCTCGCGCTCTGCGCAAGGCCGCAGCGGTCCCGGCTTGCGGTGCCGGCACCAGCAGCAGAATCAGCGCTTCGAGCAACAACAGATAGCCAAAGATATGCAGCGGGAAATACAGCACGCCGTCCAGCGCATCGATGAAGATGCCCACACCGGCCGCACCCCAGAGGACGCCCGTCAGCGCCAGCGCAGACCAACGCTTGCGGACGAATTCGTGACCGAGCAAGACCATACTCAAGCGGACCATGTGCGCCCCCTGTTCTCTTCAGGCAGCCGCAAACCGCACAGCTTTCGAACTGCGGTGAGTCTAATACATTCTGCAAAAGCCGGATCGCAGCGTCGCGACCCGGCTATTGATGACGCGGTTTAGAAATCGCGTTTGTAGAAGATATCCAGGGAACTCGCGACGCCACTGGCCGCTTCGACGTAAACCTTCTTGCTCAGCTTGTAGCGCAACGCGATGGTGCTGGCCGGTTCAAACACGCCCACGCCATAACGCAAACTGAGCTTCTCGGTAATATTGCCGCTGGCCACCACGCTGGTGGCATCGCCGCTGCCCGCCGTGTCGAGCTGGAAATCCTGAATCCCCAGATCCTTGGCCAGACTGCTGGTGACCCCGGAACTGCCCATCAAACCCAACCCCAACGCCGCTTGCGCGAGCATGTTGTTGTCTTCGCCGTTGGTGCTCAGCGGACGGCCGAGGACCAGATACGACAGTGCCTGTTCCTGACTCATCGCCGGCTCCGAGAAAATCTGCGTGGTCGGTTGCTCGGCGCTGCCGCTCAGGCGAATACCGGCGATCACGTCGTCGGTCTGGCGGATCGCTTCGATGTCCAGATACGGTTGATCGATGGGACCTGCGAACAGCAAACGCGCGCGGCGCACGGACAGGCGCTGCCCGTAGGCGCTGTAGCGACCGTCGTTCAGCCACAGCTCGCCACGGGTGTCCATGTTGTCGCCGATGTGCACGTGGCCTTGCACATTGGCAGTCAGACCAAAACCGGCGAAGGCGAGTTTGTCGTCCCCGACCGCCACGTCGATGTCCATTTTCATGGCCATCGGCGGTTTGCCCTGTTCAGTCTGCGCACCGACGATGATCGTGTCGTCAGAGACTTTCACCGTCGAAGGCGGCAACTCACGCACGGTGATTTCGCCTTTGGGCACCAGCACTTTGCCGGCAATTTTCAGCTCATCGTCAGCCATGGAGATTTTCAGGTCCGGCGCCACTTCCAGCTTGGCGTACGGCTCGACGGTGACCGGCAGTTGCGTGCCTTTCAACGCCAGATCGACCACCAATGCCTGGCCCCAGGCGACGTTACCGTTGAGGCTGCCCTGCCCGCTCTTGCCGCTTTTCCAGCCGCCGTCCAGACGCACCGTTTCGCCGGCAATCGCGGCAGTGAGTTGCAGATTCTGCAACTCCATCGGCAACTCGGCGCCGGACACTTCGCCGTCGCTCAGTTGCACGGTGCCGTTGACCAACGGCGCCAGCAGGCCACCGGAAATCGTGCCGCTGCCGTTGAGACGCCCGGTGAGTTTCTCGACCATTGGCACAAACGGCCGCGCCACCGACAGATCCAGGCCGGTGAGACGGAACGAGCCGCTCAGCGGCTTGTTTTTTGGCAGCGGATTGAGTTGCGCCTGCACCATCAATTCGCCGAGTTTGCCGCCGACGAAATTGAGTTCGGTGTCGACGCGTTTCGGCGTCAGTTTGCTGGTGAGTTTCAGCGTCTGGTAAGGGAAGTCCAGCCACTGATCCTTGTCCTTGATGCGCAAGGTGCCGCCGCTGGCGTCGACGCTGATCACGCCGTTCGGGCCGCTGGCCGGCAGGTCCAGTTGCAGGTCGGCGTTGAGCTTGCCCTGCCAGGCGAAGTCTTTCGGCAGCCATTGCGCGAGGCTTTCGATCGGGAATTGCTTGAGGTGGTAGCGCAGTTTCGGCTCCGGCATCAGCCGTTGGTCTTCACCACACAGGCTGGCACTGCCGGACATCCAGCAATGCGCGCCGAAGTTGATTTTGCCGTCGGCGAGACGTTCGAGTTTGGCCGGATTTTGCAGTTTCCAGTCCTGGCCACCGGCCTGAATATCGCCGTTGGCCAAGCGACCGCGCCAGTTGCCCTTGTCCAGATTGCCGTCGAGGCCGAGGGCCAGTTTCAGCTTCGGCCCGAGCAAGTCGAGGCTGAGTTTCTGGCTCTTGATGTCGCCTTGGGCGCTGGCGGTCAGCGTGCCCAGCGAGGTGTCACCGGCCTGAATGCCGGAGCCCTTGAGGTCGATTTTCGCCCGTTGCGCACTGTCGAGCGTGGCGTCGAGGTTGAGGCTTTGCAGGCGATTGTCCTGGAACGCCAGTTGCGAACCTTGCAGGCCGAGTTTGCCCTGCGGTGCTTTCAGCGTGCCGGCGACATCGACGCGGCCGTTGATCTGCCCGCGCAGCTCTGGCCAGAGCTGGGCCAGACGCGCCAGTTTGATGTCGATCTGCCCGGTGAGCTTCTGTTGCAGACTGCCTTTGCCGCTGATGCTGTTGTCGCCGAGGCGGATTTGCAGGGCATTCAGGTTCCATTGCTCGCCGGCACCGTCGGCCTTGGCCTGGAGGATCGCCGGCTGGCCGCGCAGTTTGCCTTTCAAGTCGAGGTCAGCAGTCAGGCTCAGGCGTTCGTTCTTCATTTCGCCCTGGCTTTTCAGCGGCCCGGCCAATGTGCCCGGCAGTTCTGCCACCCAGTACGCCGGGTTGAGCGCCGAGAGATCCAGCGCCGTGTCCCAGGCGATGCCGTCGGCGAACTGTACGTTGACGTGACCTTCGGCCTTGCCCTGCCCGGCTTGCATTTTCAGTTGCGGCAAGGCGATCTGTTTCAGGCTGCCGCTGAACGGACTGCTCAACGTAAACGCGCCCGCCGGGCCGTCGAGTGCAGCCGCGAAGTTGCCGAGGTATTGACCGTCGGTGTAGGAAACTTCGCCATTAAAGGTACGCAAGGCGACTTGAGGCTCGTCGATTTCGTTGTAGAGCCGATGCCACGGGAAGTCCTGCCAATTGATATTGGCCTGGGCGCTGAGGCCCTTGCTCCAATCGACGCTGCCGCTGAGTTTGAGGCTTTGTTTGTCGTTGGCCGTGAGGTCGAGGCCCGCGATCTGCGCGCCGCTGGCGTCGACTTTGCCTTTGAGCAGCAGCGCCACCGGGCCTTTATCGGCCGGCAGCGTGGCGTTGCCGTTTAACTGGTAACCGTTTTTCAGGTCGCCTTCGCCGGTCAGCAGCAATTGATTGAGTTGCAGGGTGTCGGGCAGGTCGGCGCTCGGTTTGAACGCATCGCTGGTGATGCGCACTTTGGCCGGGAGGTTTTCCGCCAGCGGTTGCAATTCGCCGCTCAACTGGCCGTCGAGGTAACCCCGGCTGTCGGCGTGCAGATTGAGGGTTTTCAACAGGTCGCCGTCGATCTTCAACGCCAGTGACCACGGGCCAGTGCCCGGCGACGGCAATGTCAGGTCACCGGCGATGTTCAGCGGCCAGTTACCGGACGGCTGCAGCGTTCCGGACAGGTTCAGGCTGAGGTCGTCGCGTTGCAATTTTATGCTTTCAATCTGCATGCCCTGCGCGGTCCAGTGCGCTGCCAGTTGCAAACCCTTGAGCTGTTCGCTGCCGTTGAACAGCAGACTGCCGACCTTGACGTCGCCCAGTTCGATGGCCAGCGGCAGTTGCAGGTCCGGCAATTTGATCGGACCGCTTTCGGTGGTTTCTTCGCTCGGCGGAAATTGCAGGATAACCTGATCCGCCTGAAGCTGTTCGATGCACAAGGTCATGCGCGTCAGGCATAGCGGCGACCAGGCGAAGATCGCCTGGTTCAGCTCCACCCGGCTGCTGTCCTGCTGCCACAACAGATGATCGGCACTCCATTGCCCGCCAAGACGACCGTGGAAATTCTCTACCGTCAGGCCGGGCACGAGACCCAATACCCAACGGCTGCCAGCCTGCGTGCCGAGCACGGCAGTGAGGCTCAATACAATCAACAAGACCAACGCCAATAGCGCCAGTGCCGTAATTTTCAAACCACGCTTCACAGCTCAGGCCCCATGGAAAAGTGCAGCCGGATGCCGCCATCGTCGTCGAGTGCGTGGGCTAGGTCGAGGCGGATCGGCCCGACCGGCGAGACCCAGCGCACACCAATACCGACCCCGGTCTTGAGGTTCGGCAGTTCGAGTTTGTTGAAGGAATTACCCTGATCGACGAAGGTCGCCACGCGCCATTTCTCGGCGATCGAGTATTGATATTCGACGCTACCGGCGACCATGTAACGGCCCCCGATGCGATCGCCCTCGGAGTTTTTCGGCGACAGGCTCTGGTAGTCGTAACCGCGCACGCTCTGATCGCCACCGGCGAAGAAACGCAGCGACGGTGGCACCGAGTTGTAGCCGTTGGTGGCGCTGCCGCCGACCTGCACACGTCCGAGGAAGCGGTGCTTGTCGAACACTGTGGTCAAGCCTTTGACCAGCGCGGTGCCATATAAAAGGTTGTTGTCGGAACCAAGACCTTCCTTGGCCACTTTGCTTTCGAAGCTCAGGCGATAGCCGTTGCGCGGGTCGATGCGGTTGTCGCTTTTCAGGTACGAGTAACTGATGCCGGGCATCAGCAAGGTGCTCAGGCCGGAGTCGTCGCCGAGTTCGTATTCTTCACGCTGCCATTTCAACGAGATCACCCGCTGCCAGCCGCTCGGCAACTTGCTGTGCCATTCCGGGCCGAAGGTCAGCAGTTTGCTCAGCGTATCGGAGCCGTCGATGTCTTCGAACTGATAACCACCGGCCCAACGCAGTTTGTCGGTCAGTGGCGGGTCGAGCGGAATGTCGTAGAACAGCCCGACGTTTTGTCGCGGCGCCGACAGTTCGGCTTCCCAGCCATAACTGTCGCCTTGCGGGTTGACCCAGTGGCGCGTCCAGTTGGCCTTGATGCGCGGCCCGACGTCAGTCGAATAACCGAGGCCCAGGCCCATGGTGCGTGGCTTGCGCGTGTCGAGTTTGACGTCGACCGGGATCACATCGTTTTTCGCGGCAGTCGGTGCGGCATCGACGCGCACGCCTTCAAAATAGCCGCTCGATTGCAGGTCGCGGTTGAGCTCGGCGATCAGCTCGGAATCGTACGGTTCGCCTTCCTTGAACGGCACCATGCGTTGCAGCAGGTCTTCGTCGAACGGCGTGTCGCCCTCGAATTTGACTTTGCCCAGCGCATAACGCGGGCCGCTGTCGTAGATCAGTTCGACGTCGGCGACACCCGCGCGCGGGTCGACCAGGAGTTTCTGGCTGGTGAAATGGCCACTGAAGAAACCGAAGCGCGAGGCCTGATTCTGAATAAGTCTTTTGGCGTCTTCGTAACGCCCATGGTTGAGCACCGCGCCGGATTTCAGCACGTCGCTTTTCGGTACACGAAAGGATTTGAGGGAGGCCGCCGGGCCGTCGACGCGGACAGTGACGTTGCGCAGGCGAATCGGCTCGCCCGGATCGATGTTCAGCACCAGGCGCGGTTTTTCGCCGCCCTTGACGTCACTTTCGATCTGCGGCTGATAGTAGCCCAACGCCTGCGCGGCTTTGCGCGCCTGCTCTTCGGCACCGCGACTGAAGCGCTGCAAGGCTTCTTCGTCACGGTCGCCGAGGCTGCCGATATAGCCTTCTATATTGGCCTTGAGTTCGTCGTTGGACGGTTTGATCCGCACGTCCAATTCACTTTGCGCCAGCGCCGCGCAGCTGGATAACAGCATGAGCACGCCACTGGTAAATCTTCCTGGAAACTTCATAGGCGCGGATGCTATCACGGGCTTGGGAGCGTGATAGAACAGGAAATTTCCCGAGAAGTTCGATTGTTATGCTGTTGCAGTTTGTAACACCTGCGGGTTGGCGTGGAAAAATACGTGTTCTCGCACCGGGCCGACGGCAACCTCGCCGATCTCCTCGTAACCCTGCCTTTTATAAAATTCCAGGTAGCGCGGGTTGCCGGTGTCGAGCACCACGCCTTGCGAGGTTTCATCGACCGCGCACCAGTTGTGTACGGCAGTCAGCAGTTGTTCGCCAAAGTGTTTGCCTTGGTACTGCGGATGAATGCCCAATAGCGGCAGCATGTGCACTGACTCGGTCGGCACGCAAGCGGAAACGGCATCGTGGTATTCCAGATAGCGCCGAGTGCAACGGAAACCGGTGCTGAGCACCATGCGCAAACGCCACGCCCAACTTTCGGTGATGCCCAGGCGTCGTTGCGGTGGGGCGATCAGGGCGATACCGATCAGGCGGTCGTTGACCAGCAGGCCGATCGCGGGCAGGTCCTGGAGGAAATGCTGTTTGACCAGTTCGCGCACGGTGGCACGCACGCGCTGTTCGTAGCCGGGACGCTCGGCTTCGAACAGATAGCCGAAGGTCGGTTCGTGGCGGTAGGCCTGATAAAGCAGCGAGCGGGCTTCGCGGGAATAACCGCGGTCGAGCATATGAATGTCGGCGATGGCGGTCTGGGTTTCAGGCATGACGGTGATTCTCCCCGGGGCGCGTGCAAATGGCGGCGCTCTTGTTGGTACGAACCTGTTGGCGGTGGGACAGTTCCCCTCAGGTATAGACCAAGCTTGGATCTTCATCGACCGGGCGGGCCTCATCGCTGGCAAGCCAGCTCCCACAGGATTCGCGTCGGACACAACATCCCCAATCACCACAAAAAACTGTGGGAGCTGGCTTGCCAGCGATGAGGCCGGTACAGACACCACCAATCCCACAGCCAAAAATGATTTCTCCCACCCCGCACTGGCCCATTTCCCCCCTGTCAGCTAGCATCGCCCTTTTGCCAGGACTGCCGACCATGAAGATCGTTTCCTTCAACATCAACGGACTGCGCGCCCGTCCGCATCAGCTGGCAGCGCTGATCGAAAAACACCAGCCGGACGTCATCGGCCTGCAGGAAACCAAGGTCCACGACGACCAGTTCCCGCTCGAAGAAGTCCGCGCCCTCGGCTACCACGTGTATTTCCACGGCCAGAAAGGTCATTACGGCGTGGCCATGCTCTCGCGCCAGGAACCGATCGCCATTCACAAAGGTTTCGCCACCGATGAAGAAGACGCCCAGCGCCGCTTTATCTGGGGCACCTTCGCCGACGCCAACGGCGTACCAGTAACGATCATGAACGGCTATTTCCCTCAGGGTGAAAGCCGCGACCACCCAACCAAATTCCCCGCCAAGCAGCGTTTTTACAGCGATCTGCAAGCGCTGCTGGAAAGCCAGTTCCACAACGAACAGCCCGTGGTGGTGATGGGCGATGTAAACATTTCCCCGGAAGACTGCGACATCGGCATCGGCCCGGACAACATGAAGCGCTGGCTGAAAACCGGTAAATGCAGCTTCCTGCCGGAAGAACGCGAGTGGATGGCACGTTTGAAAAACTGGGGCCTGACGGACAGTTATCGCCACCTGAACCCGGACGTGACCGACATGTTCAGCTGGTTCGACTATCGCAGCCGTGGGTTTGAGGACGAGCCGAAACGCGGGTTGCGCATTGATGTGATTCTGGCGTCGAACGGTTTGTTGCCACGGGTAAAGGCTGCGGGCGTGGACTATGAATTGCGTGGGATGGAGAAGCCGTCCGACCATGCGCCGATCTGGCTTGAACTGGCCTGATCCTCGAAACACCTGAGCCCCATATGGCTATGGGGTTCTGTGTTCACATGACCTAAATTGGGTGGTCAGTAGAAGTACCTGTGGCGAGGGGATTTATCCCCGATGGGGTGCGAAGCGCCCCCAAATTCTTCCTGTTAAACCGCATTCACAGGTTTTGGGTCGGCTTCGCCAACCATCGGGGATAAATCCCCTCGCCACAAAAGCCTCTTCACATTTAGATCGCTGTCATCTTCAAGTAACTTTTCTGACTTAATCTCCCCGGCAATCCCCTTGGCTTGATTCGGTGCCGGCATGACCCTGCGTGTTCTGTTCGTTTTTCTGCTGAGCGCCTGGCTGACGGTGTCTGCCGCCGGTTTGCCGGTGCCGGACGACGGCCCGGCGTTGCGCATTCAAGGTTCCAACACCATCGGCGCCGAACTCGGCCCGGCACTGGTTGAAGGTTTACTGCAGGAACAAGGCCTGCTGAAAATCCACCGCGAACCCCCGGACACCGCCAACGAGCAGCGCATTGTCGGCCAGACTGCGCAAGGCAAACGCGTGGTCATCGAAGTCGCCGCCCACGGCTCCAGCACCGGTTTCACCGCGTTGAAAAACGCCAGCGCCGACCTGGCCGCCTCCTCCCGAGAGATAAAAGACAGCGAGCTGCTCAGCCTGCAATCGCTGGGCGATCTGAAAAGCCCCGCCGCCGAGCAAGTCATCGCCATTGATGGCCTGGCGATCATCCTCCATCCCGACAATCCGCTGCAGCAACTGGACACCGAACAACTGGCGCGGATCTTCAGTGGCGAGGTGAAAACCTGGGAAGACCTCGGTGGACGTGGCGGTGCGATTCATTTATATGCGCGTGATGATCAGTCCGGCACGTACGACACATTCAAGGAACTGGTCCTCAGTCGTCGTGGGAAAAGTCTCAGTAGCGCGGCGAAACGGTTTGAGTCCAGCGAGCAATTGTCCGACGCGGTGAGCAGCGATCCGCAGGGCATCGGTTTTATCGGTTTGCCCTACGTGCGTCAGGCCAAAGCCGTGGCGATTGCCGACGGCGCGTCGCAATCGATGCTGCCGCTCAACAGTCTGATCGCCACTGAAGACTATCCGCTGTCACGGCGGTTGTTCTTCTATCTGCCGCCCGACAGCAACAATCCATGGGCGAAGGCTTTGGTGACGTTTGCGCAAAGTCGTCAAGGCCAGACGATCGTGGCGGCCAACGGATTTATAAGTCAGACCGTGCACGCCATGACGGTGGCGCCGAATGCGCTGATGCCCGAGGGTTATCAGTCCCTCAGCCGCCACGCCCAGCGTCTGACAGTCAACTTCCGTTTTGAAGAGGGCAGCGCGACTCTGGACAACAAGGCACGTCAGGATCTGGCGCGGGTGTTCGACTATATAAAGCGCCACGACAAGACCGAGCGCGCGGTGACGCTGGTGGGTTTCGGCGATCTCAAGGACGACCCGGCGCGGGCGGATCTGCTGTCGAAGCTGCGGGCGATGGCCGTGCGGCGGGAATTGGTGAAGAACGGCGTGGTGCTGCGTGAGGTTCGCGGCTTTGGCGCGTTGATGCCGGTGGCGGCGAACAATGCGGATGAGGGGCGGATCAAGAATCGGCGGGTTGAGGTTTGGGTGTATTGAGTCTGATGTTGATGGGTTGCACCTGCTGACGCCATCGCTGGCAAGCCAGCTCCCACAGACTTCTCTGGTGTTCACAAAATTTGTGTTCACTGGAGGTCCCTGTGGGAGCTGGCTTGCCAGCGATGAACGCTAACGCGGTGTTGGATCAGCGTTCGCTGCGCAGCATCTCCTTCGGCACATACTTGCCGATCTCGAACTTGCCGATCGCCGCGCGGTGTACTTCGTCCGGGCCATCAGCCAGGCGCAATGTCCGTTGCATCGCATACATATAAGCCAGCGGGAAATCATTCGACACCCCTGCCCCGCCATGCATCTGGATCGCCCGGTCGATCACCCGCAACGCGACGTTCGGCGCAACCACTTTGATCTGCGCGATTTCGCTTTTCGCCACTTTGTTACCCACGGTGTCCATCATGTACGCCGCTTTCAGCGTCAGCAGGCGCGCCATGTCGATCTCCATCCGCGAGTCGGCAATCTTGTCGACGTTGCCGCCAAGACGCGCCAGCGGTTTGCCGAATGCGGTACGGCTCACCGCACGTTTGCACATCAATTCCAATGCGCGCTCGGCCATGCCGATTGAACGCATGCAGTGGTGAATTCGACCCGGGCCGAGACGACCTTGTGCGATTTCAAAGCCGCGTCCTTCACCGAGCAGGACGTTTTCGTACGGCACACGCACGTTGTCGAACAGCACTTCGGCGTGGCCGTGCGGGGCATCGTCGTAACCGAACACCGGCAACGGGCGGACGATTTTCACGCCGGGAGTGTCGACCGGCACAAGGATCATCGAGTGCTGGGCGTGACGTGGCGCATCGGGATCGCTGAGGCCCATGAAGATGAGGATCTTGCAGCGTGGATCGCAGGCGCCGGAGGTCCACCATTTTTTACCGTTGATCACCCACTCGTCGCCGTCACGCACGGCGCGGGCGGCCATGTTGGTGGCGTCTGAGGACGCTACATCCGGTTCAGTCATGGCGAACGCCGAACGGATCTCGCCGCGCAGCAACGGTTCGAGCCAGCGCTGTTTCTGCTCTTCGTTGGCGTAGCGCACCAGCACTTCCATGTTGCCGGTGTCCGGCGCCGAGCAGTTGAACGGCTCAGGCCCGAGCAGCGAGCGACCCATGATTTCCGCCAGTGGCGCGTATTCGAGGTTGGTCAGGCCGGCACCCAGTTCCGATTCCGGCAGAAACAGATTCCACAGGCCTTCGGCTTTGGCGCGGGCTTTGAGCTCTTCCATGATCGCCGTCGGCTGCCAGCGATCGCCTTCGGCAACCTGGCGCTCGAACACGGCTTCGGCCGGGTAAACGTAAGTGTCCATGAACGCGGTTACGCGCTCACGCAGTTCTTGCACCTTGGGCGAATAAGCGAAATCCATGAGCAGCTCCCGATGGTTAAGGCAGTTCTTGAGCAGAGGTTGTTTAAGCCATGCAATCGATGCTAGAACAGCGCTGATAATTTACCTAGCCTATTCTCGGCGTGTATAAACATTCATCACCGATATATGATCCACTGATCGTCAGCCCCTAAACACCGCCCTTAAAAACAAGAGAAGCCGCGTTATGAATCTGAGTAAGGTCGACCTCAACCTTTTCATCGTCTTCGACGCGATTTACACCGAAGCCAACCTGACCCGCGCCGGGCAGATTGTCGGCATCACCCAGCCGGCGGTGTCCAACGCCCTGGCGCGGTTGCGCGAAACCTTCAACGATCCGCTGTTCGTGCGTACCGCGCAGGGCATGGTGCCGACGCCAATGGCGCAGAACATCATCGGCCCGGTGCGCAATGCGCTGTCGTTGCTGCGCGTGTCGGTTCAGGAAAGCCGCATTTTCAACCCGACGCAGGCGGTCAAGACTTACCGCATCAGCATGACCGACCTCACCGAGGCAGTGATTCTGCCGCCGCTGTTCCAGCGCCTGCGTCGCCTCGCGCCGACGGTAATCATCGAAAGCTTCTTGTCCAAACGCCGCGAGACCACCAAGGAATTGGCCGCCGGGCGTCTGGATTTCGCCGTGGATGCGCCGCTCAACACCGACCCGCAAGTGCGCCACGTCAAGCTGATGGAAGACCGTTACGTGTGTGCCATGCGCAAGGGGCATCCGATGGCGGCCAAGGAAAAGCTCTCGCTAGATGATTATCTGTCGCTGACGCATATCCACATTTCCAGCCGGCGCAGTGGTCTGGGGTATGTCGATCTGGCGCTGGGCAAAATGGGCATTCAGCGCAAGATCGCCCTGCGTTCGCAGCATTATTTGATGGCGTCGCAGGTGATGCAGCAGACCGATATGGTCATGACCGTGCCGGAGCGCTTTGCCCGGCGGCATGAACTGCAGGCGTTTAACCTGCCGGTGAATGATGTGCCGCCAGTGGAAACGCATCTGTATTGGCATGAAAGCACCGATCAGGACCCGGCGAATCGCTGGATGCGCGAGCAGATGATCGAGTTGTGCCAGCAGGTGACGGCGCAGGAGAAGAAGCTGGATAAGCAGGTGGTTTGAGGAAAGATCAAAAGATCGCAGCCTGCGGCAGCTCCTACATGGATCGGTGTAGGAGCTGCCGCAGGCTGCGATC
>NZ_RWIL01000140.1:0-22754 GCF_009764635.1 Pseudomonas sp. PB103
TGCGATCTTTTGATCTTGAGTTTCAGTTTGAAAAAACAGGATCAAAAGATCGCAGCCTGCGGCAGCTCCTACAGGGGGTTATTGGGGGTACCAGACGAGGCGTTCGGCGGCGGGGTTGCGTTCTTCGACGGCAAAACCCAATGCCAGATAATGCCGGCGCGCGTGTGGATTACTGGTCCAGACCACCGTCGCCACCGGGCAACGAATCTGTTGCGCGGCTTTCTGCACGCCTTGCAATACGGCACGGCCGAAGCCCTGGCCGCGCGCCTGCGGGATGAACGCCAGGTACAACACGCGAATTTCATTGGCGCCGAAATCGGTGCTCAGCGCGCCGATGGCGGTGCCGAGTTTTTCCACCACGTAGTGCATGGCGTTGGGGTAGTTGTCGCCCATGCCCTGCTCTTGCACCTGAAACTGCTGGGCGACAACTTGCTGCACGTGTTCCGGCTCGCCGTCGATCCATTGCAGATCCGGCCGCGCCGTTTGATAAAGACTTTGCAAAAACGGCCCGTCGGTTGCCCGCGAGGGCCGTACCACCAATCCCTCTGCCGCCACTGCTGCGCTGTCCGTCATCCTGCTCTCCCTAAAAACCGCTTTCCCTGACGCCCAGTGCCGCCACCCGGCGCCACGCCACACCGAGCAGCGATTCGCCGCTGCCCTGCAACACCACCACGCCGCGCAACGGTTGCGTCGGGGTCGATGCCGTCGTCAATACACTCAGGCGCACGCCGTATTGCGCCTGCACCGGCTCCGCCCGCTGCTGTTGATCGCGACGCACGGCGATCGGCCCGTGGTGATCGGAGGTCAACGCCTCCTGATCGACGTAAGCCACGCCGTTGGTGTCGATTTCATTCAATTGCACGGCGAGCGCCGGGTGCATCGGGTCATCGGCGATGAAGCGGCCATTAGCCCCCGGTTTGACTCGCCACAACTCGGCTTCGGCCAGATATCCGCGCAGCCGTGCACCGTCTTCGACCACCCGGGCCAGCGCATCGCGGGTCGATAACCAGCGCCCGACCGTCATGTTCGGCAGCAGATCGCGCACGCTGCCGGCATGCGGCGCACGCAACAGCAAGCGTTCACGCTGGGCGCTCAAGCCACGGTACTCGGCCACCGCTTCTGCCAGGCGTTGCTCAACGATGCCGGCGTCCGCGGCGGTTTCACTGCGACTGGCCTGGCGGCGCATCAACAACTGCTGAATCTTGATTTCGCGGCGGACAATCGCCAGACGCGATTCGAGATCCGGCGACTCCAGCTCGATCAGCACATCGCCCTGCGCAACCTGCTGCCCATCCGTCACCTTCACCGCTTTGACCCGCGCCGCCGTCGGCGCATGCAAGGCACTGGCGCGTCCGGCCTCAAGCATCGTCGGCAGCTCCACCGAACTGCGCCACGGCACGATCAGCAGCAGCAACAGCCCGAGCAACGCCAATGCACTGAGCAACACGCGCGGAGCGTGCGCCTGCTCGCGACGGCTCCACCACTGACGCCACTCACGCATGATCGGCAGAAAGATGAACCACACCAGTTCCACCAGCATCAGGAAGATCCCCAACACCTTGAAGAACAGGTGATAGACCGCCAGCGCGATCCCGAAAAACAACGCCGCACGCCACAGCCACGAGCCATACCCCCAGATCAGCAAACGCCGTTGCATCTTCGGCGACCAAGGCTCCGGCGCGGGTGCGCCATAGCCAAACAAAAACTCCCGCAGTCGCCAGCGACACAGGGCAAACGCGCGACCCTGCAAGTTGTCGACTTGCCAAAAATCACTGATTAGAAAATACCCGTCAAAGCGCATGAACGGATTGAGGTTGACCACCAGCGTGGTGATCCATGTCGCGCTGGCGAGCATGAACGCCGCCGTGCGTGCCGGGCCGTCAGGCAACAACGACCACGCCAGCAACGCGATACACGCCAACAGCAATTCCGCGAGCACACCGCCGGCACCGATCAGCAACCGCGCGCGGCGGTCATTGACCCGCCAGGCGTCGCTGACATCGGTATAGAACATCGGCAGCAAAACCATGAATGCCACGCCCATGCTCTGCACCCGACAACCCGCACGCTTGGCCATGAACGCATGACCGAATTCGTGGCAGAGCTTGGCGAAAAACAGCGCCACACCGAACGCCATTGCACCGCCGAGGCTGAACAGGTGGGGAAACGTCCCGACAAAGCGTTGCCAGTCCCGCGACACCAGAAATACGCCCAACGCCAGCGTTGCCGGCAAGCCGTAACGCAGCAGACGCGGACCGAAGCGCTGCAGCCATGGCCAGGCACGATTGAGAAAAGCGTCGGGACGCCACAGCGGAATGCGGAAAAACAAATATTGATGCAGAAGGATTTGCCACAGACTTTGCTGCTGCGCCAACGCCTTGAGCCGGTAGCTGGCGCGCTGCTGGTCATCGAGCGCGCTGATCAAATCGTGACCGCGAAGAAACTCCAGCAACTGCTCAAGCTCGGTGCCATCCAGCGGCAGGCCGGGTTCGCGATTGGCCGCGCGCAAGACCTGTTCGGCATCGCCCAACGACCAGTGGCGCAACAAGCGCATCGCCGCCGTGCCGAGCTTGAAATAACGTCCGCGCACCGGATCGGCGAGGGTCCAGCGCGGCGAACCGTCGAGGGCCGGCGCCGCGGACGACAATTGCAGGTCGGCACGCAGGCTCGGCAGGTTCATTTACAGGCCCACGCTCTGACGCAGGCCTGCCAATGGCCGACGCAGCACATACAGCGCCAAGGGCGCGCGATCACCGAAAATCTTCGCCGTACCGCGCAGGCCGATACGCGGCGGCGCCTCGGCGAAGTTGGCGTCGAGCCGGTACGCCAGTTGCCCGCCCGCCGTCGGTTGCGCTTCGTAAGCCGAGCGTTCCAGGGTGGCGAGATGGCGCTTCAACGGATCACTGTCGAGAAACAGCGCCACCTCGGCACCGGGTTCAAGGGCAATCGCATCGCCCACGGCCAGTTCGATGCGCAGCTCGGCCTGGCTCGGATCGGCGACTTCCATCAGGCGCTCGCCGGTCTGTACCGGTCTGCCGGTCAAGCGTTCGGCGTCGGCGAACACCGCAATGCCGTCGCGTTCGGCGCGCACTTCGCTGCGGTTAAGCAGCTCGCGAGCGTAATCGCGCTCGGCGCGTTTCTGTTCGGCGCGGGCGGCGAGCAAATCGACCTTGGCACTGGATTCCGCGTCGGCAAACGAGCGCTGCGAGTTGGATTTCAATTCCGCCTCGGCCACGCCCAGCGCACGCTCGGCGACATCGGCCTGCGCCTTCAGCGTGGTGCTTTCAAAACGCACCAGCACATCACCGGTTTTCACTGTTTGATTGGGTTTGACCAGAAACTCGGCGATCACCCCGTCCAGCGGCGCCGCCACCACGCGGCCGCCCAGCGGCACCACTTCAGCCGGGGCCAGCACCGATTGGCGCACCGGGATCAACAGCCCGAGCAACAGCACCGCGACCAGCGCCACTTGGCGTTTACGGGTCCAGCGCAACCGCCACGGTTTGCGCGGTTGCAGCGCCAGCCAGGCGTGGCTGTAGGTGTCGCCCAATTGCGACAGCAAGACTTGTTCGGAAGGGTTCCACGGCACATCGCGCGCCAGCCACAAACCGCCAAACACCTGAGCGTCGCGGTCGACCAGGGGCAGCCAGAACACCTGCGCCGCCGACAGCGTGCGCCAGTCAGCCTGGATGCTGTCGTTCAGCAATTCCGGGGTAATCACCCGTGCCTGCTGCAGCACACCCTGTTTGAACAACTGCGCCACGGCCTGCTCGACGAACGCCACGAACGGCGCGTTCGGCTCCACCGCACTGACCCCGGTGACCGCCTGCACCTTGCCGGCAATCAACAACGCCGCATGACGAAAGCCGAACAGCGCCTGGCCATCGTTGACCAGGCTGTAGGCCAGTTGCGAGGCGTCGCGGGCAGCGCGGGTCTGGCGTTCCAGGTCAAGAAACCTGGCGAATACCTGCTCGGCGCCGCCGCTCACCGGGGCGTTCACTTAAGCTCCGGGAAACGTGCCGTGCCGCTCATGCCGGCCAGCAAGCCTTTGGCTTCGGGAAGTGTGGCGACCAGCAACAGGGTCTGACTGCCCTCATCGATTCGCGCGCCCAGGCGCTTGACCGTGGCATCGATCGGCTGGCCGGTTTCATCGGGAACGAAGCTGAAGGTCTGGCCAGGCTTGAGTCGGGCCATCCACCGTGACGGCACCAGCAAATGAATTTCGAGGGTACGGTTATCGACGACATCAAGCAGCGGTGCGCCGGCCGGCACGCTTTCATAGCGCTGCACTTTACGTTCGACCACTTGCCCGTCGAACGGCGCGACCACGCTGCAGCGCTTGACCTGCACTTGATAAACCTGGGATTGCGCCTGGGTTTCGCTGACCTTGGCCTCGGCCCGCGCCACTTCGAATCGGCCGACAGAATTGAGGGCGGCCAACTGTTTGTTGTGCGCCAGCTCTTCACCGGCACCACGACTGGCCGCCTGCGCGGCATTGAGTTGCGCCTGATAGGCCGAGCAATCGAACTTCGCCAGCGTATCGCCCTTCTTGAACGACTCGCCCTCGCTGAAGGGCAACTCAACAATCCGCCCGGAAAGCTCACTGGCCAGCGTCGCCTGATCACGCGCCCGCAACACCCCGCGCGCCTCACTGCTCACGGTGGCCGCCGCCGTCCCCGGATTATCCAGCAGCGGATCGTCTGGCCCGGGCGTTTGCGCCTGAACTGCACACGTAACTAAGGTCAATCCGACAACCCAACCACGAAAACGCTGCATAACCGCTACTCCCTGACGGATGTGCGGAGTCTACGACAGCGGGGGTTAGCGTCAAGCGAAAGGCCATCATTGCATCGCAATCCTTGCTGTCGCGCGAGTGAAGAGCTATGGTCAACCTATCTAAAATATAACCTTGATGGAATATTCCATAACGTTCATATTCGATACCCATGAATTGGGATATCGAATACACCGACGAGTTCGGCGACTGGTGGGAAGATCTGACTGAAAACGAGCAGAGCTCGGTGGCTGCCAGCGTGAAACTGCTGGGTCAATTTGGCCCAGGATTACGCTTTCCGCACAGCAGCGCAATCAATGGCGCGCGGC
Source organism: Pseudomonas sp. PB103 (assembly GCF_009764635.1). NCBI lineage: Bacteria > Pseudomonadati > Pseudomonadota > Gammaproteobacteria > Pseudomonadales > Pseudomonadaceae > Pseudomonas > Pseudomonas sp. PB103. The sequence goes on from NZ_RWIL01000140.1 coordinate 5,104, forward strand.
ATGGGCATTTGAGGGAACTGCGTGTTCAACATGCCGGAAGACCGTACCGGATACTGTATGCGTTTGATCCCAGGCGCTGCGCCCTGCTATTGATCGGTGGAGATAAAACCGGTCAGGATCGCTGGTATGAAGTCAACGTCCCGATCGCCGATCAACTGTACGATGAGCATCTCGAAACATTGCGCAAAGAGGGTTGTAAAAATGGCTAAGAAATTTGCCGAACTCGAGGCGCGCATGACCCCCGAAGCCCGGGAGCGCGCCCATTCGATCTACGAACAACACATCAAGGAAATGCCGCTGAACGAGCTGCGACAGGCCAAAGCGCTGAGTCAGGCAACGCTTGCCGAAACGTTGCATGTCAATCAGGCAGCGATTTCGAAGATGGAGCGACGTACGGATATGTACATCAGCACACTGCGTAATTACATCCGTGCAATGGGCGGAGAACTTGAAATCATCGCGACGTTTCCCGACGGACAAATCAAAATCGAAAATTTCGCAGGCTGAGGTTCCACTCACTCAGCCGTTGAAATGCTCTATTAGCCAAATTCGTCCTCTAGGGGAAACCTCAAAGCTGCGCCATCCCTCCTGCCGGATACACCGACTCCCATCCCCCACCCAACGCCTTATACAACCCGACCATCGCCAGCGAAACGCCGGTCGAACTCTCCACCCACTGTTCCTGCGTCGCCAGCAACGCGCCTTGCACGGTGAGCACGTTGACGAAATCAACCACGCCTTCGACGTATTGCTGTTGCGCGGTGCGCAGGGCGATCTGGTTCTGGCGTACGGCTTCGGCAAGGCTGTCGCGGCGGCGTTGGCTGGCGTTGTAAGCAGTCAGTTGATCGTCGATTTCGTGCCAGGCACGCAACACGGTTTGCTGGTAGGCGACGGCGGCTTCCTGCTGTTGAGCTTCGCGCAATTGCAACACGCCGCGCAGGCGCCCGCCGTCAAACAGCGGCAGGCTGAATTGCGGGCCGATGCCGAACGCGCGTGAGCCCCACGAGCCAAAGTCGCTGAGTTGCATGGCTTGCGAGCCGAGGTTGCCGGACAGGGTGATGCGCGGATAGAAATCGCCCTTGGCCACGCCGATATTGGCAGTGGCCGCGTGCAGGCGCGCTTCGGCCTGGCGGATGTCCGGACGGCGTTCAGCCAGTTGCGACGGCAAGCCGATAGCGACTTGCAGCGGCGACTGCGGCACGGCGGCGTCGGTGGATAAGTCTTTGGCCAAGGCTTGCGGTGGTTCGCCCATCAACAGGCTGATCGCGTTGATCAACTGTGATTGGCGTTGCTCCAGTGCCGGCAAGCGCGACTCGATGGCGGCGACTTGCGCGGCGGCTTCAGCGACATCGAGGTCAGTTGCCACGCCATCGGCGAGGCGCAGTTGCGAGAGTTTCAGGCTGTGCCGGGCGACGTCGAGGTTCTGCTCAGTGACGGCGCGAGTGTTCTGTACGCCGCGCAACTGGATGTAGTTCTGCGCGGTGTCGGCAAGCACCGCCAGCAGCACACCGCGCCGGTCGTTTTCGGCAACTTCGAGATTGGCGTCGGCGGCTTCGGTTTCGCGGCGCACGCGGCCCCAGAAATCCAGTTCCCATGAAGCGGAGAAACCGGCGTCCCACAGATTGAACGCGGAATCGCCGTTGTGTCCGGACGGATCGCTCAGGCCTTTGCCGCTGTTGCGTTCGCGGCCGTAACTGCCTGTGGCGGCGGTGTCTGGATAGCGGTCAGCAGTGATCACTTGGCGGGCGGCGCGGCTTTGTTGCAGGCGGCTGCTGGCCAGTTGCAGGTCAAGGTTGCTGCGGACGGCGCGCTGGGTGAGCGCGGAGAGTTGTGGGTCATGAAAGACTTCCCACCAACGTTCGTTCAACGGTTCGTTGACGGCTTGGCTGGGCGCGGACTTGGCCGGTTTGGCCCAGTCGGCGATTTGTGTGGCTTCGGGTTTCTGGAAGTCCGGGCCGACGGTGCAGGCGGTGAGGCTTGCTGTCACCACGGCACTGAAAATCAGTGGCTGCCACTGGCCCCATCGCTGGCAAGCCAGCTCCCACAGGGACTTTGCAGGTTGTGCGAAAACTCTAGTCCCACCGAGAAACCCTGTGGGAGCTGGCTTGCCAGCGATGAGGCCAGTCGAATTACCACAAATCATCGCTGAGTCACCTCACGCACCGACGTCGCCGAGCTGCGCGTATCAATACTCGCCTCCACCGACATCCCCACGCGCAACCGCTCGGCCAGCGGCTGACCCGGTTCCAGCATGATCTTCACCGGAATCCGCTGCACCACCTTGGTGAAGTTACCGGTGGCGTTATCCGGTTTGACTGCTGCGAAGGTCACTCCCGTGGCCGGCGCAATGCTCTCGACACGACCGGTCAGCGCTTCACCACCCAGGCTGTCGACGCGTACTTGCACCTCTTGCCCTGGCTGCACGTCGGTCAGTTGCGTCTCCTGGAAATTCGCCACCACATAGGCCTGCTTCAATGGCACCACCGCCAGCAGCTTGCTGCCCGGCGTCACATACGCGCCGACGCGCACCGCACGCTCGCCAATCATTCCATCCTGCGGCGCAGTGATGCGCGTGTAGGAGAGTTCAAAACTGGCAATTTCCAGCGCCGCTTGCGCATGTTTCAAACTGCCTTCAGCCGCGTCACGCTGAGCGGTGAGGATGTCGACTTGCTTGCGCTCCGCCGCCAGTTTTGCCGTGGCGGTGTCGAGATGAGCCGTGGCCTGATCGATGCGAGTACGTGCCTGTTGCGCGTTTTGCACCGTGCCGGCACCAACGCCGGCCAAATGGTTGTAGCGATTCAACTCCTGCTGGGCGAAGGCCATTTCAGCCTTGGCCGACACCACCGAAGCTTGCGCCTGGGCGATCACCGACGTCTGGCGTTCCAGCGTCGCTTTGGCGTTCTGCAATTGCGCCCGCGCGACCAGTGTCTGCGCATCCGCCGCCTCGGCTGAAGCACGCAAGTCGCGATCATCGATCAGCGCCAGCAACTGGCCCGCCTTCACTTGCTGGTTGTCCTCCACCAAGACTTCCTTGATGAACCCGGCCACGCGCGGCACGACGAGCGTGTAGTCGGCGGAGACAAAGGCATCGTTGGTGTTTTGCTGAGTACGTTTGCCAAACACACCGGGCAGCGCCAGGTACACCAGCACACCGACCGCCAGTGCGGCGGCGATGGCCACCGCGAGTTTTTGCTTTGCTTGAGTCGTCATAAAAACCTTCTGTTTCAGTGAAGCAATCAGGTCGGCGCGCGTGGCGGAAAGATCCGCGTCGGCAGCCAGAAAATCAGCAGGATCAGCGCCACTGCGACGCCAGCCATGCACACATAGAGATCGGAAGAAGTCAGCACCACAGCCTGTTCGTGCAGGCGATGGGCGAGGCCCGGATCGCTGTGATCGGCCAGCGGCGAATTGCCGAGGCTGTCGACCAACATGGTCGAGTGGAAATGCAGACGCGCGGTGGTCAGCGCTTCGATCACCCCGGTAGCGACCACGGCCGCCAAGCCTTTCACCGTGTTGAACCACGCCGAGGCGAACGGCCCGTCCTGCGGCTGGATGCTGCCGGTGGACAACATCAACAGCGGCAACACCGACATCGGTTGACCGAAGATCTGCAGCCATTGCAGGACGTAGAAATTGTCGCGAATCCATTCAGAAGTCAGCAGCGATCCGCCCAGGCAGGACAACGTCAACATGCTCAAACCGATGCCAAGCACCCAGCGGCAATCGACCCAGCGCAGGTTGCACAACGCTGCCACCATCGGCAGCGCGATCAACTGCGGCAATGCAGCGATCAGCATGATCGGGGCAATCTGCGCCGGCCGATAACCCTGCACCTGCGCCAGATAACTCGACGGAATCAACACCACCGCCTGCAGAACTATCAGCACCCCGGCCAGGGTCATCAAGGCGAACGACAGGTTGCGGATACCGAGCATCTGCAACTTGAAAAACGGAATCGGCTGCGACCATTCATTGATCAGGAACGCCACCAACAGCAGCGAGCCGGCACCGAGCAATCCACAGATCAGGCTCGACTCGAACCAGTCCAGTCGATTGCCCTGCAACAGACCGATCACCAGCATGCAGATCGCCGGAAAGCCCAGCAGCAGGCCTTTCCAGTTGAACGATTTCAGGCGTTCCAGCCGCAGCGGGTCCTGCGGCAAGCCATACGCGACGGCGGCCATGGCGATCAGGCACGGCACGATGATTTGCCAGAACGTCCATTGCCAGCCGACGTATTCAGTCCACAAACCGGCCAGCGGCGTACCGAGGCCCGGGCCGAATGTCGCCGTCAATGCATAGCCGGCCAAGCCGTACAGTTTGATGTTCGCTGGCAAAAAGCGCAGGGCGACGGTCATCAGCATCGGCGGCAATGCGCCGCCGGCCAGGCCTTGCAGGATGCGCATCAGCAGCAGGCTTTCGTAGTTCGGTGCGAACGGGCACAGCACGCCGAGCAAGGTGAACAAGCCGATCGCGCAGAGGGTGAAGCGGCGCAGCGAGAAGGTCACCGAACACCACGGTGCGTAGGCCATGGCCGCGACCGAGGTGGCGGTGTAACTGGCGACCAGCCAGGTACCTTCGTCGTAACCGATGTGCAATGCGCCGCGAATGTCGGCCAGGGCAACCTTGGTCACCATCTCGTTGAGGCCCGACACCAATACCGCCAGCAGCACGCCGACCAGGCCGATGATGATCCGCGCCCCGAACACCGGTGGCGTCGCCGCCTTCGCCGGGCTGGCCGCAGCGATGGACGCTGCCGCCGTCAGGGATGTCATGAATACACACTCCGGAGGGAAAAATACCGGAGCATCTTAGTCGGGCTTGGCAATGACGGAAATTGACTTATTGGCAGCTTATAAGTGCGCCAGACGCAATCATAAAAAGCGAAAGATCGCAGCCTGCGGCAGCTCCTACCGGAATATGCATTCCAATGTAGGAGCTGCCGCAGGCTGCGATCTTTTGATCTTCAGGGTTGTGCCGCCAGCCACGTCTCGTCGCAGCAGGCCTTGAGTGTCTCTCGCAACCAGCGGTGCGCCGGGTCTTTATCAAAACGCGGATGCCAGGCCTGCGTCAGCATCAACGTCGGCAACGGGATTGGCAGGTCGAACGAACGCAGCTTCAATCCGAGCCGGCGTACGCTGAGCAGTGCCTCTTTAGGTACGGGCAAGATCAGATCGGAATCAGGCAAAGCAAACATCGCCGCATGGAAACTCGGCGCGATGACCGCCACCCGCCGCTCCAGGCCCAACGCGTTCAGCGCGGTATCAATCGGGCCACGGGCGATACCGCGTCGCGACATGCTGATGTGCGAAAACCCGGCGTAGCGTTCGGCGGTAATTTCGCTATCGAGCAACGGATGATCTTCACGCACCAAGCCAACGAAATGCGTGGAAAACAGGTTCTGCACTTTCACTTCCGGGGAAACCGGGCGAGTGTTGCTGACGCTCAGGTCGATGCGCCCTTCACGCAGCGCTTCATCATCGCCATCACCCTCCGGAACGAAACGCAGCTCGCAATGCGGCGCCAGTTGATCCAGCGTGTCGAACAGCTTGCCGCCATATACGCCAATGAAAAAGTCATTGGCGCGAATGCTGAAACGCCGGCGCAACGTGCCCAACTCCACCGCATCGGCCGAGCGAAACAGCAACGCAGCCTGCTCGACCACGTCGCGCACCTGTTCGCGCAACTCCAGCGCCTTGGGGGTTGGCACCAGGCCGCGGCCGGCGCGCACCAGAATCGGGTCGCCGATGGCTTCGCGGATCCGCGTCAGGGTGCGGCTCATGGCGGCCGGGCTGAGGTTCATCCGCCGCGCGGCGCCGACCACACTGCCCTCGTCGAGCAAGGCGTCGAGGGCGACCAGAAGGTTCATGTCCGGGAGTTGCATGCTGAGCACTCATGGCGGATCAGGATTGATCTGGGTGCAATGCTAGCAAACATCCTTTAGGTATGGAGGCGCCGGACAGGACGCCATCGCTGGCAAGCCAGCTCCCACAGTGGTTGAGGCGTTCACAACATCTGAAAACACCAAAAAACCTGTGGGAGCTGGCTTGCCAGCGATGGGGCCAGCCGTCACGCCAAAAATTACCGCTGCATCCCCCAACGCTTCACGGTCACGCGTTCCAGCGTATCGAACACCAGATTCTCCACCAGCAACCCGATCAGAATCACCACCGCCAAACCGGCAAACACCTTGTCGGTGTACAGCTCGTTGCGATTCTGAAAAATGTACCAGCCCAGCCCACCCTTGCCACTGGTCGCGCCAAACACCAGTTCTGCCGCGATCAACGTGCGCCAGGCGAACGCCCAGCCAATTTTCAACCCGGCCAGAATCGACGGCAGCGCCGCCGGGATCAGGATGAACAACACCAGCCGCAAACCCTTCAAACCGTAATTTCGCCCAGCCATGCGCAACGTCTCGGAAACCCCCAGAAACCCTGCATAAGTGTTCAACGCCAGCGCCCACAACACCGAATGCACCAACACGAAAATCAGGCTGTTCTGCCCCAGACCAAACCACAGCAGCGCCAAGGGCAACAAGGCAATCGCCGGCAGCGGGTTGAACATCGAGGTCATCGTGCTCAGCAGATCGCGGCCCAACTGCGTCGACACCGCCAAGGTGGTCAAGGCAAACGCCAGCACAATGCCAATCAGGTAACCCTTGATCAGCACCACCAACGATATCCACACCTTGGCCAGCAACTCACCACTGAGCAGGCCTTCGAACAGCGCATGGCTGGTCTGCAGGAAACTCGGCAGCATCAGGTCGTTGTTCTGAATCCGCGCGACCACTTCCCACACGATAGCGAGCACAATCAGGATCAGACTTTTACGCAACAAGCCCTGTTGCCACAGCCGCGTGCCGAGCGACAGCTCACGCTCGACCGGCACTTCGGTCAGCGGCTCTAAAATAATTTCGAACTCTTCACGCACAGATGATGAATGGCTCATCGGGTAGTCCTCCTGGCCGCTCAATAGGCGATGCGAATGTCGTTGAAGTCGTGGTCACGCTCGGTTTCCGGCGACTGGCCTTCATCGAACAGCAAACGATGAATGCGCCGCGCCGATTCCTGAAACGCCACGCCACCGAGGCTGTGCAAATCGTATTGATGGCTGTGCACTTCGGCGCGCACCCGCCCCGGATGTGGCGACAGCAAAAGGATGCGATTGCCGACCACCAAAGCCTCTTCAATCGAGTGCGTGACGAACAACAAGGTGAAACGCACTTCTTCCCAAAGCAGCAGCAATTCTTCCTGCATCTTGCGGCGGGTCAGCGCATCAAGTGCGGCGAACGGTTCGTCCATCAAGAGGATTTTCGGCTGCATCGCCAACGCTCGGGCAATCGCCACCCGTGCTTTCATGCCGCCGGACAAGGTGTGCGGATAGGCATCGGCGAACGCCGCCAGGCCGACCTTTTCCAGATAGTGCAGCGCACGTTCTTCGGCTTCTTTTTTCTTCAGCGTTCGTGAGGCCAGCAGCGGAAACATCACGTTCTGTTTGACGGTTTTCCACGGCGGCAGTTGATCGAATTCCTGAAACACCACTATCCGGTCCGGCCCCGGCGCATCGACGCGCTGGCCTTGCAGACGGATCTCGCCTTCACATGGCTGAATGAACCCGGCGACTGCTTTGAGCAAGGTGGATTTGCCGCAGCCGGACGGGCCGAGCAGCACGTAGCGATCGGCCGGGTCGATTTCAAAACTGACTTGGTGAGTGGCGCGCACCACACGTTGCGGCGTGCGGTATTCGAGGCTGACGTGATCGACGGCCAGCAGCGCTTCGCTGCGGGCGACCGGGTTGCTGGCCGCGTGGCCTGGCAAGGGAGCGTTCATTATTTGATCAATCTCCGGCGAATCAGAAAGGCGCGTCGCCCTGAATGGTCGTGCGATACAGCTTGCGGCGCAGGTGCGCGGGGCAGCCGGCGGCGAGATGGATCAGCGAACGGTTGTCCCAGAACACCAGGTCGTGGGGCTGCCACTGATGGCGGTAGATGTTTTGCGGCAGCACGCTGTGGGCGTACAACTCGCTCAGCAGTTGCTGGCTCTCGTCTTCCGGCAGGCCGACGATGCGCGTGGTAAAACCCTCGCTGACGAACAGCGCTTTGCGGGCGTTTTCCGGGTGTGTGCGCACCACCGGGTGCACCACTTCGGCGACCTGGGCGAGTTGCTCCGGGGTCAGGGTCGGGCGCCAGTTGCCTTCGAATTTGGTCTCGCTGTAACGCGCCGTGTAGGAGTGCGCGGCGCTGCGGCCTTCGACCGCTTTGCGCAACGCTTCGGGCAAGTTGTCCCAGGCTTTGTGCATGTCGGCGAACAGCGTGTCGCCGCCCTCCTCTGGCAACTCCTGTGCGTGAAGCATCGAGCCGAGGCTTGGCAGCGCTTTATAGGAGAGGTCGGAGTGCCAGAACTTGCCGGCATCGCCGAGGCCGATGTTCTGGCCGTTTTCGATGATGTTGGAAACGATGAGGATTTCCGGGTGGTCGGCCAGCAAAAACTGCTTGAGCACATGGATCTGCAACACACCGAAGCGGCGGCTGAAGTCGATTTGCTGTTGCGGGGTGATTTGCTGGTCGCGGAACACCACGACGTGGTGATCAAGGTGCGCGCGATGGATGCGCGCAAAGTCCTGATCATTGATCGGCCGGGTGAGGTCAAGGCCAATGATCTCGGCGCCAACGGCACCGCTGAAGGGACGAATCTCGAAGGTTTGCGGCGCGGCGGTCGCGGCACCAGGGGAAGCAGTAGCTGCGGACATCTTTCCATCTCCCACGCACGGCGCGCTCACGGGCGCGCTCGTCGATCAGACACTCACGCTGGATTGCGTGTTGGTTCAGGTCGTGCGGCGCGCCGATTGGTCGGCAGGTACGCAGGGGAGTGACTTTATAGCTATAAGAATTGGAAATTAAATACCGTTATTGAATAACGATATGGCGGAATGGACTGGATGGTGAGTGACGGTTTTTGTCACTTCCTGACAGAGATGTGGCGAACTCACAGACGCCATCGCTGGCAAGCCAGCTCCCACAGGTTTCTCGGCTGGAACACTAACATGTGTCCGACACAGAAAATTGTGGGAGCTGGCTTGCCAGCGATGAGGCCAGAAAGACCAACGATGATCTAGCGTTCGTGCAACGCCTCGGCCCGTGCGCGGATGATCGGCTTGAGCAGGTAGCTCAACACCGACTTCTTGCCGGTGATGATGTCCACCGACGCGACCATCCCCGGGATGATCAGCAATGGCTTCTCGTCCGTGCCGAGGTGGCTGCGTTCAGTGCGCACCTTGATGATGTAGTAAGTGGTTTTCTTGTCTTCGTCGGTGATGGTATCGGCACCGATCTGCTCCAGCTGGGCCTTCAGCCCGCCGTAAATGGTGTAGTCGTACGCAGTGAATTTGACGATCGCTTCCTGCCCCGGGTGCAGGAAGGCAATGTCTTGCGGACGGATTTTCGCTTCGACCAGCAAGGTGTCGTCCAGCGGTACGATTTCGACCATGTCGCTGCCCGGCTGAATAACGCCGCCGATGGTGTTGACCAGCAACTTGTTGACGATACCGCGCACCGGCGATGTCACCAGCGTGCGGCTGACGCGGTCTTCCAGCGCCTTGCCGGTGGCGCTGGCCTTGTTCAGGTCGGTGCGCGCTTCGTTGAGTTGGGTCAGCGCTTCGCTGCGGAATTTGCCGCGCGTCTCGTCGATCTTGCGCTGCACTTCCTTGATCGCCGATTCCGCACGCGGAATCGCCAGCGTCGTTGCATCCAGCTGGCCGCGGGTTTCCACCTCGGCCCGTTTCAGACGCAAGACTTCCACCGGGGACACCGCACCCTGCGCCACCAGCGGCTCGGACATGTTGATTTCCTGACGCTGCAAGCCGAGTTGCTGACGATACTGCGCCTGCTTGGAGGCGAATTCGCGCAGCTCTTGCTGACGCTGAATCAACTGCTCCTGCAAACCACCGATCTCGTCGTGCAACTGCTGACGGCGGCTGATGTACAACGATTCTTCGCTCTTGGCCTGACCCGGCACGGCTTTCAGCACGTCCTCGGGGAAATTCAGCGGACGATCATCGACTTCGGCGCTCAGACGCTCAACGCGCAGCAGCATCGACAGACGATCGGCTTCGGTTTCGCCGACGTTGGAAGCAAATCGCGTGTCGTCGAGACGAATCAGCGGTGCGCCGGCTTCGACGATCTGGCCTTCCTTGACGAACAGTTCGGAGACGATCCCGCCCTCAAGGTTCTGGATTTTCTGAATTTTCGACGACGGAATCGCCTTGCCGTCGCCCTTGGTCACTTCGTCGATCACGGCGAAGTTGGCCCAGAGCATGAGGAAGACGAAGAAGCCGATGATCGCCCAGATGGTCAGGCGCACGACGCGCGGGGCGTCCTCGATCAGCGCCTTGTTGACCTCCGGCAGCGGCTGGCCCTGCAGCGAAGCAGTGCCCTTGAAGTAGCGACGGATCGAATCCTTGAAACCCGACTTAAGCAACACTGATCTGCCCCTTCTTCAACGCTTCCATCACGGCGGCTTTCGGGCCATCGGCGAGAATCTGTCCACGGTCGATCACCAGCAGACGATCGACCAGCGACAACAGTGAAGCCCGGTGCGTGACCAGCACCACGGTCTTGTTTTCGATCACGGCGGCGAGGCGTTGCTTGAGGCGTTCTTCACCGGTGTTGTCCATCGCGCTGGTGGGTTCATCCATCAACAGGATCGGCGGATTGAGCAATAGGGCCCGGGCCAGCGCAACGTTCTGCCGTTGGCCACCGGAGAGGTTCTGTCCGCGCTCGCCGACTTGCAGCTCATAGCCTTGCGGGTGCAAACGGGCGAATTCGTGGACGCCGGCCAGTTCGGCGGCTTGCAGCACGAGTTCGTCTTCTACATAACGTGCGCCGGAAACCAGGTTGTCACGCAAGGTGCCGGCCAGCAGTTGGATGTCTTGCGGCACGTAGCCAATGTTGTAGCGCAGTTCGCTGACGTCGATCTGGCGGATGTCCACACCGTCGACCAGCAGCGCGCCGTCGTCCGGCTGATACAGGCCGACCAGCAGTTTGGCCAGCGAGCTTTTGCCCGAGCCGCTGCGGCCGATGATGCCGATTTTTTCGCCCGGACGGATCACCAGGTTGATGTTCTTCAGCGCCGGGTTCTGTTGTTCCGGGTAGGTGAAGTTGAGCTGGCGGCACTCGATGGCGCCCTGCAACACCTTGCGGCTCAGCGGGCGTTCTTCGAAATTGCGCTCTTGCGGCAGCTCCATCATCTGATCGACCGAGGTCATGGTCACCCGCGCCTGTTGATAGCGCGTGAGCAGACCGGACAGCGAGGCCAGCGGGCTCAGCGCACGACCGCTGAGCATGTAGCAGGCAATCAGACCGCCCATGCTCAGGTGCCCGTCAATGATCTGATACACGCCGAAGACAATCATGATCACGCCGGCCAGTTGCTGGATCAGCAAGGTGATGTTCATCGCCAGACCGGAGAGCATTTTCACCCGCAGTTCGAGGCGGCTGAGAGTGCCGATGGTCTGTTCCCACTGATACTGACGTTCGCTCTCGGCGTTGTTGACCTTGACCGCGTCGAGGCCGGCGAGGGTTTCGATCAGGCTCGATTGACGCTCGGCGCCGAGGGCCATGGTGCGTTCCATCGTCGCCACCAGCGGCTTCTGCAAGGCGTAGCCGATCAGCAGGGCAATCGGGAACGCCAATACCGGAATCCACACCAGATGCCCGCCGAGAATGGCGATGACAATAAAGATGAGGATGGTGAACGGCAGATCGATCAGGCTGGTCAGGGTCAGCGAGGCAAGGAAGTCGCGCAGGCTCTGAAACTCGTGGATGTTTTGCGCAAAGCTGCCGACCCGCGCCGGGCGATATTTCATCGACATGCCGACGATGCGCTCGAACAGCGTCGCCGAGATGATCAGGTCGGTTTTCTTCCCGGCCAGGTCCAGGCACAGGCTGCGCAGGCTCTTGAGGATCAGGTCGAACAGGTAAGCGCCGGTGATCCCGAGGGCCAAGACCCACAGGGTCGCTTCGGCCTGGTTCGGCACCACGCGGTCGTAGACGTTCATCACAAACAGCGGCGCGGCCATCGCAATGATGTTGATCAGGAAACTTGCGGCGATCGCATCGGCGTACAGCCAGCGCGAACGCTTGAGGGTGTCGCGGAACCACGAGCGAGCACGCGGAATCAGCGTGCCGTGGTTGACGTCGAATTTGTGTTGCGGCTGGGCGAAGAAGACTTTGCCGGTGTAGTCGTCGGCGAGCAGCTCACGGCTGACGATGGACTCGCCGCCGTCGGTTTCACTGAGCAACACCCGCGCTTCATTGTCACCCTGCCAGCCGAGCAGGACGGCGCTGCGGCCATCCTTGAGCAGCAGCAACGCGGGCATGGCGATCGCCGGAATTTCTTCCAGTTTGCGCTGCAGCACTCGACCTTGCAGGCCGGCGCGAGCCGCCGCGCGGGGCAGCAACTCGACACTCAAGCGTTGTTTGGGCAGCGGCAGGCCGGTGGTCAACATCGCCGCGCTGGCAGGCTTCTGGTGCAGCATGCAAAGGGCGAGCAGACCGTCCAGTAACGGATCGTCGTGCAACGCGCGTGGATCATGACTGAGATGAACTCGACTGACTTCTGATTCCACGCTCGACACTCTTAACAGTTGAAAAGGGACAACTCAATTCATCCCAGGCAGCTGAACCTTGGGCTTCACGTCGTTCTGCACAACGGATGCCAACGGTGCGACCACTCCCTGGCTTCTGAGCAATTCGCCCATGGTCGCCTTGATTCGGTACTGAGTAAATAACTGAATGTTTTTGATGTCAGCCAGACGCCGCGACGCGGTGAACAACTCGTTTTCGCTGTCGAGCAAATCGAGCAGGGTGCGTTCGCCGAGGCTGAACTGACGCTGGTAAGCGGTGCGCACGGCGGTGCTGTGATCAACGTATTGCTGCGCGATCGGCACCTGCGCGTTCGCATTGTTCAAGGCGTTCCAGGCCAGGCCCAGCTCTTCGTTCAACTGGCGCAGGGCGTTGTTGCGGATGTCCAGCGCCTGGTTCGACAGGTACGACTTGGATTCCAGATCGGCCTTGTTGCTGCCGCCCGAATAGAGGTTGAAGCGCATGCGCAGCATGGCTTGCCACTCGTTGTTGTGACCGTTCTGACCATCGAGGTCGTTATCGGCGGTGCGGCCCAGTTCGGCGTCGAAACGTGGGTAGAAGGTCGACTTGGCGGTTTCGTACTGCTTCTCGGCAGCGGCGATGTCGGACTCGGCCGAACGCAGGATCGGGCTGTTTTCCAGCATCTGCGTACGCGCTTCATTGAGGTTGGCCGGCATCATCGCCATGAACGACGCCGGACGCTCCAGTTGATCGGGCATCTGGCCGACGGCGCTGAGGAAGTTGGTTTCCGAGTCCGCGAGGTTGGTCTGCTCGGTGATCAGGTTGTTGCGGGCCTGGGCCATCCGCGCTTCGGCCTGATCAAGGTCGGCACCGCTGCCGACGCCGCGCTGGGTGCGCAACTGGATCTGGTCGTAGATGCGCTGGTGGCTCTTGAGGTTTTCTTCGGCCAGACGCACGAATTCGCGACGGGTCAGCACGTCCAGATACACCTGAGCAACGGTCAGCGCGGTGCGCTCGGAAGTGCCAAGCAAGGAATAAGCGCGGGAGTTGACGGTGGCTTGTTGACGCCCGACTTCGCTGGACGTGGCAAAACCGTCAAAAACCATTTGCGAGAGACGTAAACTTGACTCGCTGCGGTTCAGGGTTTCGTAGTGATTGCCGCCAGCATTAGCGCGGGTGGTTACGCTGTCGGTGCCTTCACGGCCATAACCGCCGAGCAGATCAACCTTCGGCAGGTATCCACCTTTTGCCGCTCTTAACTGATAATCCGCGGCCAAACGACTGTTGACCCCTGCCTGGATTTCCGGATGGACATCCAAGGCCTGCTGCATGGCTTCTGGTAAGGATTGTGCTTGTACGAATGAGGCGGCGAGGACGAACGGTAGAGCCTTGAACAGGTGCAAACGCATGGTAAAGATTTCCCAGAACTTCTTGTCTTGAATCACAGCAAAACGTGGCGCTGCGTCGGATGATGGCAACCAGATTGACCGTATGTCGGAAAGTTCAAAACAGGAACTGGATCACACGCTGAAGGACAGGTCGCCGCGGAAATATCAATGTGACATTAGTGGGGCGATTGTTTAGGATGGCACCCATAAGGTCAATAGTTTGGCATAAAGTTAATAGCGAAAGAATCTAGCCAAATTATTGACGAATAGACGCGTCAAACTTGTTTCGCAAATTTTTAAAGTACCTCCAGACTGAATCGGCGCCCATGCCATCAGGTCCATGGAAGTCAACTGAACGTGACACCCGGAGAGTCTTCAATGAGCAGTGTTGTTGCCATCGTCAAAAGCATTGTTGGTCAGGTATTCGTGGTGTCTCCAGAGGGCGTACGTCGCGTACTCGTTGAAGGCGATCGCCTGTTTGTCGGCGACCAGATCGACACCGGCCTCTCCGGCGCCGTGTCGCTTGAATTGGCGGATGGCCGCACCCTCGACCTGGGCCGCGAAACCCAGTGGAGCGCCAGCGCGCCCGACTCCAGCACCGACTTGGCTGAAGCCACCGCGCAGGCTGCGCCGTCGGTAGAAGAACTGCAGCAAGCCATCGCCGCCGGTGTCGACCCGACCACCGCCCTTGAAGCCACCGCTGCCGGCCCGAGCGCCGCAGGCACTGGCGGTGCCGCCGGTGGCGGCCACAGCTTCGTGATGCTCGACGCCACCGCTGGCCGCGTCGACCCGACCATTGGCTTCCCGACCGCAGGCATTAACTCTGCAGGTCAGGCCGCGCAAAACATCACCGGCGGGCAGACCACCGATACCACCACCAACGCCCTGCGTGAGTCGACCCTGAGCCTCAGCGCCACGCCGACCATCACCGAAGCCGGCGGCGTGCTGGTGTATACCGCGACCCTGACCCAGGCACCGCTGACCGACCTGACCATCACCCTGTCCAACGGCGCGGTGATCGTGATTCCGGCCGGCTCCACCACCGGCACCGTCAATGTGCCGCTGGCGCCGAACGACACGGTTTACAACGACCCGACCCAAATCGACGTGACCGTCACCGGCACCACGGGCGGCAACGGCATCACCGTGACGCCGCCGACCACTCCGGCGACGACGCAGGTCACCGACACCATCGACACCACCACCGTCACCCTGACGGCGGGCCCGAGTGTCACCGAAGGCGGGCAGATCACTTACACCGCGACCCTGACCAACCCGGCCCAGACGCCGGTGACCGTCACCCTGTCGAACGGCTCGACCATCACCATTGGCGCGGGCCAGACCACCGGTACTGTCAACGTGCCGACGCCGGCCAACGACGTCTATAACAACGGCAGCACCGTCACCACCACCATCACCGGTGCCACTGGCGGCAACTTCGAGAACCTGGTGCCGAACCCGACACCAGCGGTGACCACCATCACCGACTCGATCGACACCACCAACCTGACCCTGACCGCCACCGGCACAGTGGTCGAGGGTGGCCAGATCACTTACACCGCAACGCTGACCAACCCGGCACAAACGCCGGTCACCGTCACGCTGTCGAACGGTTCGACCATCACCATCGGCGCGGGTCAGACCAGCGGCAGCGTCAACGTGCCTACCGCAGCGAACGACGTCTACAACAATGGCGGTACCGTCAGCACCACGATCACCGGCACCAGTGGCGGCAACTTTGAGAACCTGGTACCGAACACGACGCCAGCGACCACCACCGTTACCGATTCGATCGACACCACCAGCGTGAGCCTGACCGCTACCGGTACTGTCGTCGAAGGTGGCCAGATCACTTACACCGCGACCCTGACCAACCCGGCGCAAACGCCGGTGACGATCACCCTGTCGAACGGTTCGACCATCACCATTGAGGCCGGCAAAACCACCGGCAGCGTCAACGTGCCGACTGCGGCCAATGACGTCTACAACAATGGCAGCACCGTCAGCACCACGATCACCGGCACCAGTGGCGGCAACTTCGAAAACCTGGTGCCGAACACCACGCCAGCGACCACGACCATTACCGACTCGATCGACGATACCAACCTGTCGCTGACAGCGACCGGGACCGTGGCCGAAGGCGGTTCGATCGTTTACACGGCAACCCTGACCAATCCTGCCGGCACACCGGTAACCGTGACCCTGAGCAACGGCTCGGTGATCACCATCGATGCGGGCAAGACCACCGGCAGCGTGACCGTTGCGGCGCCTGCCGATGACGTCTACAAAGACGCCGGCAAAGTTGAAGTGACCATTAAGGATGCAACGGGCGGCAACTTCGAGAACCTGGTGCCGAGCACCGTTCCAGCCGTGACCGAAGTCACCGATACCATCGACACCTCGACCGTTAAATTGACTGCCGATACCTCCGTCGCTGAAGGCGGCACGGTCACTTACACCGCCACCGTTGGCGCGCCAGTCACCGGTTCGCCGGTCACCGTGACCCTGGCCAACGGCCAGAGCATCACCATCGAAGTCGGCAAAACCACCGGCACCGTGACCACCACCGCGCCGAATGACGCGTTGACCGGCAATGCGCCGCTGACCAACTCGATCACCGGTGTCACGGGTGGTAACTACGAAGATCTGGTGGCCGACAAGACGCCGGTTTCAACCACTGTTACCGATGTTGCTGACACCACCAACCTGTCGCTGAGCGCCACCGGTTCTGTGGCTGAAGGCGGCCAGATCACTTACACCGCGACCCTGACCAACGCAGCAGGTTCGCCTGTCACCGTGACGCTCTCGAACGGTTCTGTCATCACCATCGATGCGGGTAAAACCACCGGCACCGTGACCGTCGCAGCGCCAGCCGATGACGTCTATAAAGACGCCGGCAAAGTTGAAGTCACCATCAAGGATGCAACTGGCGGCAATTTCGAGAACCTGGTGCCGAGCACCGTTCCGGCCGTCACCGACGTGACCGATACCATCGACACCACCACCGTCAAACTGGCCGCCACCGAGTCGGCTGCTGAAGGTGGCACCGTCACCTACACCGCCACCGTTGGCGCACCAGTCAGCGGCTCGCCCGTGGTCGTGACCTTGGCCAACGGCCAGAACATCACCATCGAAGTCGGCAAAACCACCGGCACCGTGACCACCACCGCACCGAACGATGCGCTGAATGGTCATGCACCGCTGACCAATTCGATCACCGACGTCAGCGGTGGCAACTACGAAGACCTCGTTGCAGACAAAACCCCGGTTTCGACCACGGTCACCGACACCGTCGACACCACCAACCTGACCCTCAGTGCCACCGGCACTGTGGCTGAAGGCGGTTCGATCGTTTACACCGCGACCTTGAGCAACCCGGCCGGCACCCCGGTCACCGTGACCCTGAGCAATGGCTCGGTGATCACCATCGAGGCCGGTAAAACCACAGGCACAGTGACTGTCGCTGCACCTGCCGATGACGTCTACAAAGACGCCGGCAAAGTCGAAGTCACTATCAAGGACGCCACCGGCGGCAACTTCGAGAACCTGGTACCAAGCACCGTTCCAGCGGTGACCGACGTCACTGACACCATCGACACCTCGACGGTGAAACTGACCGCCACCGAAACCGCTGCTGAAGGGGGCACCGTCACCTACACCGC
>NZ_RWIL01000141.1:0-28620 GCF_009764635.1 Pseudomonas sp. PB103
TGACGTTGTTTTTTAAGATCAAAAGATCGCAGCCTTCGGCAGCTCCTACAGTGAGTTTCAGCAGTTCCAGCAGTTCCAGCAGTTTCGCCAGTTTCCGGGGCTGCGAAAGCGCCGTAGGTCGCCGTCCGTCCGGGCAAATTTCACGTCGATTGAATTTTTCGCAGGCGCACACCCTCTGCTGCTGTAGAGGCGTGTGAAACAGCGCCCTGCCAAAACCGACCGAGAACATTGCCATGACTGTCCTGACACGCCTGCACACCGCGCCGGCCCAGCCGCAAGCGATCAATCCTGCCGGGAACCTTCGGCAAATATATGAGGCTCTGCTGCGCGAGGATGATCCTCAGGCCCTCGCGCAAGCGTTCTTGCGGGAACAACTGCAAGACGCTGCGCAACTGACCGACTCGCTGCCCGCAGACCCCACGACGTGGCACGCGTGGGTCGCCGACCATTGCACCGACGTCGGGCGCCAATACGCCGACTACCTGCAACGTCGCAAGGCTGGCGGGCCGCGCCAGTTTTTCGCCTGCAAGGCGCAAGCGCTGTACTTTCTGCAAGCGGTGGCGCCGACCAAACTGGTTGACGGCGCCTGGCTCGCCGGCCTGCTTCCGCAATGGCAGGATCCACGTTTCAGCGATTTGCTGACCACCTATCTTGAAGAACTCGGCGACGGCAACCCCGCGCAAAACCATGTGGTGATCTACCGCAAACTCCTTGCCGAACATGACTTGCAAGACAGCAGCGCAACGGCTGATGAACACTATCTGCAAGGCGCTTTGCAACTGGCCCTCGGCATCGCCGGTGTCGATTACTTGCCTGAGGTGATCGGCTACAACCTTGGCTACGAACAACTGCCGTTGCACCTGTTGATCAGCAGTTACGAACTCAGTGAGCTGGGGATCGATCCGTACTACTTCACCCTGCACGTGACCATCGACAATGCCAGCACCGGCCATGCGCAAAAAGCCGTGCAGGCGGTTCTCGACCTGATGCCGCTGGAGGCCGATCGCGCGGAGTTTCTGCGCCGGGTATCGCTGGGGTATCGGCTCAATGATCTGGGGCAGGGCAGTCGCGCGATCATCGAAGGTTTCGACCTGGAGCAAGCGTTGCTGGCGATGCTTGAGCGCAAACGTCCGTTCGGCCAGCACATGCATTCCGATTACTGCCGCTTCGAAGGGCAGACCGTCAATCAATGGCTGTCAGCACCTGAGCAATTGCCCGGGTTCCTTGAGGCCTTGCAGAACAAAGGCTGGATCAAACGCCATGAAGACCCGCAGGCAAGTCGCTTCTGGCAACTGATCGCGGGCGACGGCGCGGCGATGTTCGGCGTGTTCAATGCTTATGAAAAGCAACTCGTGCACGACTGGATTGCCGGTGACTGGACGTCGTCGGAAAAACCGCGATCGCCGCGGCGGCACAGTCAGATGGCGGCAGCCATCGAGGTCCCTGAACAGGATCCGGATGTGCAACAACTCATGGCGGCGCTGCAAGGTCAGGACGCCCTCACGCAAATCGCGACACTCTTGCCCTGGCTCGCGCCAGCGCGACATGCACACCCGGCCGGGTTGCTCGCCACTCGGCGCTTTATCGAACTCAAATCCTGCCTGCCTTAAGGAAGCCGCCAATGACTCAGGAAGAACAACTCGACAGCAACGCCTTGGCGTTGCTGCAACTCGGTCGGCGTCTGCAGGCCGACGGTTATCGATTCATCACCCCGACGCCGCTGACGCACCAACGCGTCAATCAGCGCGACGAAGGTCAGGCGGCCGATTGCCTGCGCGATGTGTTCGGCTGGTCGCGTCCGTTCCAACCGGGATTGTTGTCTGCCGATGAGCAACGGCAACTGCAAGACGCGCAGATCATCGATACGTACGACGGCCATTTGAAAAGCCGGGTGCGTTGGTCGAGTCTCGACGATTTGCTTTTCGTGCATTCATCGTTTCCCACTGACGCGGCGGATGCAGTGTTTTTCGGTCCCGACACCTATCGTTTCGCCCAAGTGATTCACGCTCATCTGCAGCAGAATTTTGCGCCGATCCGTCGCGCCGTGGACATTGGTTGTGGTGCCGGCGTCGGCGCCATCGTGATCGGTCGTGCTCGCCGAGAAGCGCAAGTGCTGGCGCTGGACATCAACCCTGCTGCGCTGCGCCTGACCACGATCAACGCCGCGCTGGCCGAAGTGGCCAACGTCGAGGCACGCGCCAGTGATCTGCTGCAAGGTGTCGATGGCGAGTTCGATCTGATCGTCGCCAACCCACCGTACATGGCCGATCCGGCGGGGCGCGCGTATCGCCATGGCGGCGGCACGCTGGGGGCCGGGTTGTCGTTGCGGATTGTCGAGCAGGCACTGAATCGGCTGGCACCCGGTGGCTCGCTGTTGCTCTACACCGGTGTGGCGATGGTCGACGGTCGGGATCCGTTTCTCGACACGGTATTGCCACGCCTGGACGAAAAGCGCTTCGGCTGGACGTATCGTGAACTCGACCCCGATGTCTTCGGCGAGGAATTGCTCAACCCCGGCTATCAACGGGTTGACCGGATCGCCGTGGTGGCGCTGACCGTGACCCGATTGGGTTGACACAAGGCAGGTGTGTGATGAACAGGAACCTCGACGACTACAACCGCATGCGCGATTTTTCGGCGACGTCGGAACCGGCCGCGACCAAGCGCCGGGGTGGTAAAACCGGCACGGATCACGCCCTGCAGTTCTGCATCCAGAAGCACGACGCTTCGCACCTGCATTACGACTTTCGCCTGGAACTCGATGGCGCTTTGAAGAGCTGGGCGGTGCCGAAGGGGCCGTCGCTCGACCCCAAGGTCAAGCGTCTGGCGGTGCATGTCGAGGATCATCCGCTGGATTACGCGACGTTCGAGGGCAGCATTCCAGAAGGGCATTACGGTGCCGGCGACGTGATCGTCTGGGATCGCGGCGTGTGGATTCCGCTGGAGGACCCGCAAAAGGCCTACGCCAAGGGCAAACTCAAGTTCGAACTGCAAGGCGAAAAACTCGGCGGCATCTGGAATCTGGTGCGCACGCACATGCCGGGGAAAAAGGAGCAGTGGTTTCTGATCAAGCATCAGGACAACGCCGCGCGCCCGCAGGACGATTACGACGTGCTGGTCGCCGAGCCCGACAGTGTGCTCAGCGAACGCACAATCGTCGGCAAACCCAAACTCGCTGCCGAGCAAAGCAAACCGGTCAAGAAACCCGCCGCCAAAGCGCGTAAAAAAGCCACCGGCACGCTGACCGGGGCGCACAAAGCCAAACTGCCCGCGCAGCTCAAGCCCGAGCTGGCGACGCTGGTCGACAGTGCGCCGGAAGGCCAGTGGAGCTACGAAATCAAATTCGACGGCTACCGGATCATGGCGCGGATCGATCATGACCAGGTGCAACTGTTCACCCGCAACGGCCACGACTGGACGCACAAATTGCCGCAACAGGCCGAAGCCCTGGCTGCGCTGGGGCTGGAATCGGCCTGGCTGGACGGCGAAATGGTCGTCGCCAACGAACACGGCGTGCCGGATTTTCAGGCACTGCAAAATGCCTTCGAAGTCGGGCGCAGCGCTAACATCCTCTACTACTTGTTTGATTTGCCGTACCTCAACGGCGTGGATTTGCGCGAAGTGCCGGTCGAGGAGCGGCGCGCTGCGCTGTCGACCATCCTCGGCGCCCAGAAAAATCCACTGTTGCGCTATTCCGAAGCGTTTGACGAAACCCCGGACGCCTTGCTCAACAGCGCCTGCCAGATGCAGATGGAAGGGCTGATCGGCAAGCGTCTCGGCTCGCCCTACGTGTCCCGACGCAGCGGCGACTGGATCAAGCTCAAATGCAAACATCGGCAGGAATTCGTCGTGGTTGGCTACACCGAACCGAAAGGCTCGCGCAGTGCCTTCGGCGCATTGTTGCTCGGCCTGCATGATCGCGACAGCGGCGAATTGCGCTACGCCGGCAAGGTCGGCGCCGGGTTCAACGAAGCGACGCTGAAAAGCATTCTTGCGCAACTGAAACCGCTGCAGACAAAGAGCGCGGCCGTGGTCAATCCTCCCACGGGATTCGAAGCCAAAGGCGTGCACTGGCTGAAACCGAAACTCTTGGCCGAAGTGGCTTTTGCCGAAATGACCAAGGACGGCTCGGTGCGCCATGCTGTGTTTCATGGTCTGCGCAATGACAAACCGGCCAAGGACATCAACGAGGAGCGAGCGAAGCCCGTGAAGACTTCCGAGAGCAAAACCGCTGCGAAGAAACCGGCGAAAAAAGCGCCTGCGGAAAAAGCTGACACGGCGCCATCGCAACTCGGTCTGGCCAGCGGCAAAGTGCGCATCACCCACCCGGATCGGGTGATCGACGCTGTCAGCGGCACCACCAAGATGCAACTGGCCGAGTATTACGCCAGCGTTGCGCAGTGGATCCTGCCGCAGCTCAAGGATCGCCCGGTCGCCCTGGTGCGTGCGCCGGATGGCATTGCCGGCGAGCTGTTCTTTCAGAAGAACGCCGAGCGTCTGGCGATCCCCGGCATCACCACGCTGGACAAAGATCTCACCGGGCAACCGGTGATGCTCATCAACAATGCCGAAGCGCTCATCGGCGCGGTGCAGATGAGCACAGTCGAACTGCACACCTGGAACGCGACCACCACTGACCTGGACAAGCCTGACCGCTTCGTCCTCGACCTTGACCCGGATCCGGCGTTGCCCTGGAAAAGCATGGTCGAAGCGACGGCCCTGACCTTGACGGTGCTCGATGAACTGGGGCTCAAGGCCTTTCTGAAAACCAGCGGCGGCAAGGGCATTCACCTGGTGGTGCCGCTGACGCGCAAGCTGGGCTGGGATGAGGTGAAAGACTTCAGCCACGCGATTGTCAGTCACATGGCCAAGCTGTTGCCGGACCGCTTTTCGGCGGTGTCGGGGCCGAAGAATCGCGTCGGAAGGATCTTCATCGATTACCTGCGCAACGGCCTCGGCGCCACGACCATTTGCGCCTACGCGGCGCGCACTCGCGAAGGTCTGCCAGTGTCGGTGCCGTTGTTTCGCGAAGAGGTTGCCGAGATCAAGGGCGGAAATCAGTGGAACATCCACAACGTCCACGAACGCTTGGCCGAAGTGGGCGACGAACCGTGGGCGGATCTGAAGAAAATCCGCCAGAGCATCACCGCCGAGATGCGCAAACGGGTCGGCATGAAGAAGTGATCAGGTGTCGCGCAACAGGTCGTTGGCGTTGAGCAGTTCGAAGGCGATTTCGGGGTTGTTATTCAGGCCACGACGAATCGCGGTGGGGATGGCCTTGCGCGTCTTGCGGCAGAGCCCCGGTAACTCGTCGATCTCTATTTCGATACCGAGCATGGTGCGCACTTCGTGAAAGCCGGGCGCGACCTCGACGCGGATACCCAACTGCTCGAACATGCGCTTTTGCAGATGCTTCAGATCATCGAGATTCTTCAGTTTTTCCAAGCGCGCGAGCAAGACTTTTTCTTCCTCGCGGGTCAGACGCAGGATGCGCAGATCCGCGCCGGGTTGCTCCAGCAACGGATCGCGCCCGCAGATGCAGGCGCCGGGCGGGCAGGGTGAACGCAAGGGCACGGAAGTCGTCATGGCCTCCATCATAGAGGCCGTCGGACAGTTTTGCCTATGCGCCTTCAGCGGCCATCCATCGGCTGCCTGATCCGTGAGCGCTACTGATTCAAACCTTCGTAATGCACCAGAATCGCATTGGCGAGGTCTTCATCGCTGGCGTTCAGGCCAGGGTTGTCCTGGCGAACCTGTTGCAGCACGGATTCAAGATAAACCCCACGAATGGCCCCGCCACTGGCGACAAATGCAGACAAGTCGTCACGGGCCGGAATCACCATTTTGTGATCCTTGAAGGTCGAGTACAGCGACGCGGAGACACCGGCCGAGGTAGCGACATCTCCGGCATCGACTTTGGCCAGAGCGGAGCCAACGGGCAGGCATAGGAGTAAAGAAGAAACGAGCACTAACTTGCGCATGACGGTGTTCCTCCACAAGCGCGAAGCAAAAAGGGAAGGACTACATAATGTGAGAGGGGCTTGGTGGGCGGGAGTTCCGTTGAAGGTGTCAGTGTTTCACACCGGTTGCCGCCTGGGATCAGTCAATTTTTATGGTGCCCTGAATATCGATTCGGAACTGATAGAGTCTGGAAAATCGTTTTTTCAGCTGGTTATCGATTTCAACGAATGGGCTTTTCCGGTTACAGGCATAGGCTTTTTTAGGGCTGAAATTCTCTAGAAACTGCTCGCCATGCGTCGCTGCCAGGAAGTGGATGGTCGATTCCAACTGATCGCAGGCATGACTCTTCCAGCCCCCGCGCCTCCAATCTTTTAACTCAACCAGATAGAGGGCTTTTTCAGTTGTGAGCATGCAATCACAGCGACCTCGTCCTGCTTCTTCGCCGTCTTTGATCACGCATTTATCAATGGCCGTGAAGGTGACCTTCTCCTGGTTCGGGTTTTTGACGACCGCGCTCCATTTTCTACCGCCGGCTACGTCGACGTAGGCTTGAGTGTGTTGATCATCACAGAGTCCGAATTCGACCTCCATGAAGGGACCGGACTGGCAACCCGTATCAAGAAAATTCACGCCTCCAAAGCCTCCTCGATATCAAGGAGACGATCAAACAAATCATTACCCTCACGTAGTGATTCATTCAGGTAATTATTATCGGAAGGAATTTCTTCAATTACCGGCAGTTTTTCGATACGCCCCGTCTTTTCATCCGCCTGGTATATCGCAAGATCTTTTGCGCTGACCAATGCACGCAGCGGGACAACCGCGTCAAGTTTTTCGAGCCAGGTTTTGTCACGTTTTTTCTTGAGGATTTTGTCTTGTAAAATTTTACCTTGTACGGCAATGGTCAAGTAATTAACAACGTAAGGGCTGTGCGTGGTGAGGACCAACCGATTGTGTTTGCCTTGATTGTTGAACTGTAAAAGATTTTGCAAAACGCTCCATTGCGATCGGGGAAAAAGGTTCTGCTCTGGCTCTTCAACGATGTTGATGAAAGCGGTTTTATTAAAACGTGATGAGAGGGTTGAGATGAGTGCCCGCCGCTGCTCTACAGTGAGAGGTTCGGCAAGAATTTTCGCTGCTTCTTTGCGGAAGCGCTCAAGCTCTCCGGCGCTCATCGACTCCTGACGATCCTCGATGCGTTCCTGGACACTATTCGCCAGAAATTGACTGACCAAGTGAAGGGGAACAGCAGACTGGAAGCCACTGGAAGCGTCCGCCAGCTTCAATCTGTAGTCAGACTCCCGGATGTTCAAGGTGTCATTCAGTTTGTCGTATTCAAGCTCTGCGTTGTTGATAGGCAGCGGAAGGGGATCCTTGATGCTGGCCTTGGCGTTATCAAACTCGGTAAGAAACTCCTTCAAAGACTCAGAAGACAGCTTCAATTCCCGAGGGTGCTTTACATAGGAAATGAAGTTTCGTTCAGCAGGCACATACATGATCTGTGGTAGCTGATATCCATCAGTTTTCGCTTTAGTAATGTGCAATTGCCCATTTGCGTAACTGATAGAGAAGGCCTCTCCTTCGTAGTCTATTTCCGTTAAAGCAGTTTGACCTGCAGAAATGTAATTCTCGAGACGGTGATAGGTTAAAAAAGGTTTGGTCAAACGATTCTTTCGCTCGAACCATTTTTGATCGTAATCTCCTCGCACCAATGCCTTCTCGATCCATGAGAAGGTTGAGTAGAGTTTGGCAAGCGTACTTTTACCGGAGCCCTGATTGCCCACGAACACGGTCACGCGTTTGAACTCTATCCAGCCATCATTCTTCATCCCTTCGCGGATAGGTCCAAAATGCTTGACGCGTAGTCGGGTCATCGAATACTCCCAGAGAGATGTGCCTTTACGTAATGCGCAGCAGCATATCAGGGCGAGGGAGATAGTGAAGAGCAAAGAACTGGAGAGTTGACCTGGGCAGCGATGCCGCCCAGATTTTTCTGGTGAAAGGGTGCGGAGTATTCAGATCACCCCGCAGGCCATGCGATCACCGCCACCGCCCAGCGGCTTGGGCATGTCGGCGTGGTTGTCGCCACCGGCGTGGATCATCAGCGCGTGCCCTTTGATCTCGGAAATCTTTTTCAGGCGTGGCGCCAGTACGGGATAGTTGGCGCTGCCGTCAGCTGTCACGTAAACCGCCGGCAAGTCGCCGAGATGGCCATCGGCGTAAGGGCCGAGGTGTTTGCCGGTTTTTTGCGGGTCGAAGTGGCCGCCGGCAGCCAGTGCTGCGCCTTTGACACCGTCTTTCATACCCGCCTCGCAACTGCCGTTTTCATGCACATGAAAGCCATGGATGCCGGCCGGCAGCGATTTCAGATCAGGGGTGAACAACAGGCCGTACGGCGTCTCACTGACAGTGACCGAGCCGATCGCCTGCGGCGCACCGTCGGCGCTGACCAGATTGATGGCGACTTTTTCTGTCGCTGCCTGCGCGGTGCCGATGGCGAAAGTGCCGAGCAGGCCTAACCACAGAGCGCGTTTCATAAGCGTTTCCTTGTGCATGAGGGTTTTTCAACGACGGACTCAATAGCCGGCCGGCATTAACCGGCGATGAAGGCCTCGGCCGCCTGCGTGCAAAGTGTGACTTGTCACGCAATCGGAAAGTTTTGTGGCATTCAGCCCTCACGCGGACACCTGCTGACACGCACTGGCCCGGCAGACCTGCGCAGATAGGCTTAACTGAAGGTCTGACAAGCGTTTACGGGCGTGACCAAGGAGGAAAACCCGGTGTCGATCAAACTGCGTTTAGTGTTGCTGATTGTTACTAGCCTGCTGACGGCGTTGCTGGTCAGTCTGGTCAGCTATGTCGGCAATCAGCGGATGGCCACGGCAGTCAGCGATAACGCGGTCAGCATGAGCGCGCTGCGCAACCACATGGAAGCCGACATGATGCACGACGCCCTGCGCGCCGATGTCTACTCGGCAATGCTGGTCGGGCTGGGCAAAAGCACCAGCACGGCAGTCGAAGCGCGAGACTCGATCGACGAGCATGCGGGGCATTTCCGTGAAGTGCTGGAGGAGAATCTCAAGCTGCCGATCAACCCGACGTTGCGCACGGCGTTGGAGCAGATCAAGCCGAGCCTCGACACCTACATCAATGCCGGTGAACAGATTGTCGGTCTGGCGCTGGACAATCCGCAGGCTGCGCAAGAGCAACTTGGCACGTTCAACAGCGCCTTCAGCCAGCTCGAAACACAGATGGCCGCGTTGAGCGAGTTGATTGAAAGCAATACCCGGCAAACCAGCGAAGCCACTGAAGCTGCCATCCGCAACGCCAACATCGCCCTCGCCGTCGTGTTGCTCGCCGGTTTGCTGCTGTTGCTGGTGGAAGGGCGCTGGGTAATCCGCAGCATCACGGGGCCGTTGCAAACCGCCAGCCGCATCGCCGAGAGCATCGCCCACGGTAATCTGAGCGAGCCGATCAACGAGCCAACCGGCAAGGACGAAGCCAGCGCCCTGATTCGCACGCTGGCAACCATGCAGCGGGATTTGCGCAACATGATCGACGTGGTGCGCAGCAATGCCCATGGCGTCAGCGGCATGAGCGAGCAGCTCAGTCACGGTTGCCATCAGGTCGCCGACAGCAGCCAGCAGCAAAGCGTCGCCGCCAGCACCATGGCCGCCGCGGCCAGCCAGATGACCGCGAGTATCGAGGAAATCACCCGCCACGCCGAACGTGCCTTGAGCATGGCCAACCAGGCGGAAAACCTCGCCAAGGAGGGCGGCGGGGTGATTCATCAAGTGGTCAGTGACATGGATGACATCGCCCGTTCGGCGCAACAGTCGGCACAGGTGATCCGCACGCTGGATCAGGAATCCGAAGGCATCTTCAACATCATTCAGGTGATCAAGAGCATTGCCGACCAGACTAACCTGCTGGCGCTCAATGCCGCGATCGAAGCCGCTCGCGCGGGAGAACAGGGTCGGGGCTTTGCCGTGGTGGCCGACGAAGTGCGCAGTCTGGCAGCGCGCACCAGTGCTTCTACCCAGGAAATCGCCGCGATGGTCGCGCGTATTCAAAGCAGCACGCGCGAGGCAGTCAGCAGTATGGAAGCGGGGGTGGCGCAGGTCGACAAAGGCATGGCGGTGACGGCAGATGTCGAGCGGGCGATCCGTGAAATCCTCGACGCCACGTTGAGCACGACGCAACTGGTCAACGACATCACCCGCACGATCGGCGAGCAGAGTCAGGCCAGTAACGAGATTGCCCACCAGGTGGAAATGATTGCCGGGATGTCCGAGGGCAACAGCCGGGTGATCGGGCAAACGGCGACTACTACCGATGAGCTGTCGAGCCTGGCAGGGCAGCTGGCGCAGTCGGTGGATCGGTTTCGGTTGTGACAGCAGGGCGGTTCTATGGTGTCGGGCCTGACGCCATCGCGGGCAAGCCCGCTCCCACGGGTTCTGCGGTGTAAATACAAACCTGGTAACACCATCAAACTTTGTGGGAGCGGGCTTGCCCGCGATGAGGCCAGACCAGTCACCCTGACGCTATTGATAAAACACACGGTCATGTTCAGCTGCTATCGGCCGATAAGCCCCTGAGCGGAAAAAGACTCTCAAGTCGGGAACAGACGCGCGGGTTTGCCCTGACGTGATATTCTGCGCGCCAACTTGGTTTGACCTAATTCAGTTTGCTTGCCTTCGGGCGGGCTGACGGAATCCCTGTCGCTCAAGTAGCTGAAGCCAATAATGATAAAAAGTCAGTTCAGAAGGGACATTAACTGAGGTCGATGCAGCACGTCGGCCTTGTGTGCCCACCCGTCAAAATTGAAGTGTGCCGGAATCTGCGACGCTAGCCTGAGCGTCATCAAAGCGGATCGCATACAGATAACAGCGGCGGGCGGAAGGCGTTTTATCATAGGTGCAACAGATGTTTAAAAAAGTGAACACAGCCCTGCTGGGTCTGGCTTTGGCGATGGGGATGACATCCGCCAATGCTGACGAAGCAAAGAAAGTCGACGTTCTGCTGATCGGCGGCGGCATCATGAGCACCACCCTGGGTGTGTGGATCAATGAGCTGGAGCCAAGCTGGTCGATGGAAATGGTCGAGCGCCTTGATGGCGTCGCCCTGGAAAGCTCCAACGGCTGGAACAACGCCGGTACCGGTCACTCGGCTCTGGCTGAGCTGAACTACACCCCGGAAGACGACAAAGGCAACGTGACGATCCCGAAAGCCGTCGAGATCAACGAAGCGTTCCAGGTGTCCCGTCAGTTCTGGGCCTGGCAGGTTCAGCAAGGCGTTCTGAAGAACCCTCGCTCGTTCATCAACACCACGCCGCACATGAGCTTCGTGTGGGGTGATGACAACATCAAGTTCCTGAAAAAGCGCTACGAAGCCCTGCAAGCGAGCCCGCTGTTCGCCGGCATGCAGTACTCCGAAGACCCGGCTGTGATCAAGAAGTGGGTTCCGCTGATGATGGAAGGGCGTGACCCGAACCAGAAAATCGCGGCCACCTGGAGCCCGCTGGGTACCGACATGAACTTCGGCGAAATCACCCGCCAGTTCGCTGCCCACCTGCAAACCAAGCCTAACTTCGATCTGAAACTGTCGAGCGAAGTCGAGGACATCACCAAGAATGCCGATGGCACTTGGCGTGTCAGCTACAAAAACCTGAAAGACGGCACTAAAACCGAAACCGACGCCAAGTTCGTGTTCATCGGCGCTGGCGGCGGTGCACTGCACCTGCTGCAGAAGTCGGGCATTCCTGAAGCCAAGGAATACGCTGGCTTCCCGGTAGGCGGCTCGTTCCTGGTGACCGATAACCCGACCATCGCTGAACAGCACCTGGCCAAGGCCTACGGTAAAGCCTCGGTTGGCGCACCGCCGATGTCCGTTCCGCACCTGGACACCCGTGTTCTGGACGGCAAGCGCGTGATCCTGTTTGGCCCATTCGCGACCTTCAGCACCAAGTTCCTCAAGGAAGGTTCGTACCTGGACCTGCTGACCAGCACCACCACCCACAACATCTGGCCTATGACCAAGGTCGGCATCAAGGAATACCCGCTGGTCGAGTACCTGGCTGGCCAACTGATGCTGTCGGATGAAGACCGCATGAACGCGCTGAAGGAATACTTCCCGAACGCCAAAGCCGAAGACTGGCGCCTGTGGCAAGCCGGCCAACGCGTGCAAATCATCAAGCGTGATGAAGCCGCTGGCGGCGTGCTGAAACTGGGCACCGAAATCGTTGCTGCACAAGACGGCTCCATCGCCGGCCTGCTGGGCGCATCGCCAGGCGCGTCGACCGCTGCTCCGATCATGCTGAGCGTGCTGCAGAAAGTCTTCAAAGACAAAGTGGCTAGCCCAGAGTGGCAAACCAAGCTGCACCAGATCGTGCCAAGCTACGGCACTCAGCTGAACAGCGATCCAGCCAAAGTGGCTGCAGAGTGGGCTTACACCGCCAAGATCCTCGAACTGCCGACGCCTCCAGTCATCGGTCAGGTAGCTGCTCCGGCCGCACCTGCTGCTGAAAAAGCTGAAGCACCGAAGGAAAACGCTGCACGTGACATGGCTCTGTAACTAGACCCCTGACACACAAAACCCACTGAACCGGCGACGGTCAGTGGGTTTTTTTATGCACTGTCCCCCTGTAGGAGCTGCCGAAGGCTGCGATCTTTTGATCTTGAAAACAAAATCAAAAGATCGCAGCCTTCGGCAGCTCCTACAGGTCCATTCAGGGTTTGGCGGAGGCGAGGTACGCGCCGAGTCGACGGCCCATCTCTTCGCCCAGCGCCTGCAGTCCGCTCAGTGGCCGCACCATCACTTCAAACTCGACAATCTTGCCGTGCTCATCAAAACGAATCATGTCGATGCCTTTGAGTTCCTTCGCTCCCACCTTGGCGCTGAATTCCAGAACCACGTTCAAACCATCCGCTGTCGCCAGTTCACGGTGGTAGTGGAAGTCCTCAAACACCTCGAACACCGTATTGAGGATCATCGACACCACCGGTGCGCCGGGATAGGGCGTGTGTGCCATTGGCGAGCGAAACACGGCTTGCGCATCGAGCAGCTCGGGCAGGGCGCTCAAGTTGCCGGTGCGGATCATCTCGTGCCAGCGGTTCAGGGACTCTGCAACGTTGGCTTGCAGCTTCAGCTCAGTCATGTGCACTCCGGTTATTTTTGTTGTTGTTCAGACGATGGCGATGACTCTAGATCAACACGCCAACAAGGCAACCATGTTGCTATCCCCTGAATATCCCCCCATGCACACCTGTAGGAGCTGCCGCAGGCTGCGATCTTTTGACTTTCAATCTCGAAAGAAAAGATCAAAAAATCCCGGCCGCGACAGGATCAGATGTCATCTGATACGCTTTTTTCGTTTCAATCTGCCTCTGTAACCGGTTCAGTCACAGGCTCAGAATAGCTGCGCAGTCCGGTCACTCGCGACAGTTCTTCATCCCGAAGCGTCCGGTGCTCCGCAAGCTCAGCAATGGAGAGAGCAACATGAACAAGATGGCTTTTTTTCTCGGTGGATTTCTGACATTGACCATTCTGATCGGCATGCTGGCAACCATTTCTCCGGTCTGACCTCACAACGACTTCTGAGCGTGTGAAGTTCACGGATTGGGGCGCTTTAATCATGTTTTAATGCCGCGCCGAAAAACTGCAAATGGACTTCACACTCATGGCCGAACAGCGTATTCGCGCGCTCGCACTCTGCGTCTTTCATGACAAAGGCCGGATCCTCGTCAATCAGTTTCACGACCCCGTGACACAGCAGACGATCTACCGTCCTGTCGGCGGTGGCATCGAATTCGGCGAAACCAGCGCCCAGGCAATTGCCCGAGAAGTCGAGGAGGAGTTGGGCTTCGCGATGACCGCGCTTCAACTGCTCGGGACGCTGGAAAGTCTATTCGTCTACAACGGCAAGCCCGGCCACGAGATCGTCCAGGTCTATGACGCTCACTTCGCCGATTCCAGCCTCTATGAGCGATCCCACCTTGAGGGGCATGAAAGTGACGGCGCTGCCTTCACCGTGCGCTGGCATGACAGCGCCAGCTTCAGCGAACAGACGCCGTTGGTGCCGGTGGGGCTGGAGGCGCTGCTGAAGAACGCCGGGTTGCTTGATTGAGTTCAGCGCAAGGTCGTGATGTGCGCCTTGCGCCTGATTGCAACGTGCATCGCCTCAATGATTGCGTGCGTACTCGATCAGGTCTTTCGGGTAGAACATGTGATCGATTTTGCTGTCATCGATGTTGTACAAAAAGGCAATGGCTGCCGCTTCGATCGCCCAGTAACCGACGAAGTTGCCGCACTCGCCCTGCAAGTGAGTGTCATGCCAGGGCGCGTGTTCGAAGGACGCGTACCAGCCCTGGCAAAACTCATCCAGGCGCGCCGAAGCTGCCTTAGCCGTCTCCACGTAAATCGCCTGAACAAGCGGCGTATAGGCGTCGTGATACCACTGATCGATGTCATGCCGCCCCGGCAGCACTTTTGTCAGCAGATCCTCATACAGCGTGTCATCGCCGGCATAACCAGCCTGGTCCAGCAGTTTGACGAAGCGTGCCAGCAAGTCGTGGCGGTGCAACAAAATGCACAGCCCCATGACTTGAACCGCTTCTTGATACTGGTCTGGCCAGTCATCGATCGCCAGCGGGGAAATATGTTCAAGTTCGTTATAAATCTCTAGCGCACGCTGGACCACTTCATACTTTTCAATCACATCCTCAAGCAATGGCACCAGTAACTCGATGGCTTCTCCGGCCGTGTAAGTCGCCAGTAGCTTATCCAGGGCGAGGCCCTGCATGTGTCTCGCACGCAGGGAGGCTTCTTCTTCGTCGGAGTCGGACTGGAATCGGTTGGTCTTGCAAAACTCGATCACCTCATCGTGTTCTTTGAAGAAGTTTTCGTAGTGGCGCGCACTGAAATACGGCTGACGCTCGATTGGCATACAGGGATCCATCCATTGGAAAAAAACGCGCAAAGGGTGCGGCATTCGGGTAGGCCGATCAAGCGCACGAACGTATTCTTTTGATCTTGAAAAACAACATCAAAAGATCGCAGCCTGCGGCAGCTCCTACATTGGAAGGGAAATCAGGGGGCGCCGAACAGCATTGTCCAGTAAACCCCTTCATCGCTGCGCGCCTCGCTGGCAAAACCGGCGCCGACCTGTGTGAACATCGGGTTCATCAGGTTGGCGCAATGCCCGGGACTGGCCAGCCATCCGGCCATCGCCTTGCCCGGTGAACTCTGCCCGGCGGCAATATTTTCGCCGACCTGCCGACCGCGATAACCCGCCGCTTTGGCGCGATCCGCCGGCAGATCACCATCAGGATCGCGGTGGGCGAAATAGTTGCCATACGCCATGGCTTTGCTGTGGCCCTGAGCCGCTGCGCCCAACGCCGCATTCCAGCTCAACGGCCGCGCCGCCGCGAAACGCTGGCGGCCGCACATCCTTGGGCGGGCGCGGGCGGCGTTGACCTCGGCGAGCAACGCTTTGCCGACACTGCGGTTGTCACCGACGCGGCTGTCGAGCACCGGGCGAGCCAGCACCACTTGCCATTCGCTGCGAGTGCGACGGATGCCGATGTCGGCGTAGGTTGCATCCAGCAATGCACCGCAATAGTCGCTTTGCAGTCGGTCGAAGGCTTCTTCTGCGTCCTGCGCACCGACGATGCGGATACTGCGCACCGCAACCGCCGAATACCCCGCTGACTTCAGCGCCTCGCGCATGCCGCCGCTGTAGCGATAACCGTTGGGTAGCACCAGATTGGATTTCAGTGCCAGCGGCGCCAGCCGTTGCGCGGGGCGCCGATCACAGCGCTGTGGGTGCGCGCGGTAATCATTGATGGCAACCACCAGTTGCCGTTCTGCACCGGCGTGGGCGGTGGTGGTGAAGAGGGGGGAAAGGATCAGCAGGCACAGCGAAACAAGGCGAGACGAGCGAACGGCGTGGCGCATGGGGTGGATGGCTCAGAAGGAAGACAGCGCTCAAATGGATTGCGCCGCAGAAAGCGGCGCGAATAGGACTGGGGTTTCTGGACTTGGTTCACAGACGGATAAAGGCTTTGCATGGCGCCGACATGTTGCGTGTTTCAGGGGCGTTGATGGCTATCGAGCTGGCCTCATCGCTGGCAAGCCAGCTCCCACAGAGATTTGAGTCGTACACGTCATTTCTATTCATCACAAAAATTGTGGGAGCTGGCTTGCCAGCGATGGGGCCATTCCAGGCACTAGAGGGACATCAGGGGAAAAACATCACCGATTCAACACATCCCCCATCCACCGCCAATACTCCCGACGCTCGGAAATCGAGTTATGCCCCGATTCCGGCACGATCTTCAGCGTCGCCACGCCGTTGGGGAAATTCTCCAGCAAGCGCTGCGTACTGTCCCGCGCTATCACCTCGTCATCACTCGCCGCCAGCAGCAACGTCGGCACGCGTAAATGCGCAGCGTACTTGCCCGACTCGTAGCGATCCTTGAGCAACCACTTCACCGGCACCCATGGATACTGTTTCACGGCGACTTCTTCGAGGCTGTTGTACGGCGTCACCAGAATCAGATTCTGCACCGGCCGCTGACTGGCCAGACGCACGGCCACCCCCGAGCCCAGGCTGCGCCCGACCACGGCGATTTGCGGATGGCTGGCGTACACCTGATCAAACAGCGCCAGGGCATCCTTGGCAATCGCCTCTTCGGACGGCGAACCGCCGCTGCCACCGAAGCCACGGTAGTGCAGGAAATACAACGCGTAATCGGGAAATGCTGCGGCGAACTCCGGCACGTTACGCGAGACGTCTTCGGCATTGCCGCCAAAATAGATCAGCGCCCGCGCGCCGACGCGCTCGTGTGTACTCACCCAGACATCCGCATCGGGCATTGCCAGTTTCAGGCGCGAGTCGGCCGAATTCACCGCACTGGGCTGCGGAAAATAGATCAACGAGCGCTGAAAAAAGAATAGCGCCGCACACAGCGCCAGGTACACGGCGACGATCAATACGACGAGTGACATCAGGGTTCGGGACATTCGGCTACTTTTAACGGGTACGAAGGTTTGCTGTCGCAGTGTAGTTCAGGGGGATTCACCGGGCAGCCTGCGCACACAACATGCAACAGATCCACGCAGCAGGGGAACCAGCATGAGCCACACTGAGGGTTACTCCCGTCGCCGATTGCTCACGCTGGCTGCCGGGGTTTCGGCAGTCTTCACTTTTGATCGGGCGCTGGCCACTGCCGCGCCACCCGCGACTATCCGAGGCCAAGCCATGCAGACCCGCGCCATCCCCTCCAGCTCAGAGTCATTGCCCCTGGTCGGTCTGGGCACGTATCGCGGTTTCGACGTTGCGCCTGGCGACCCGGTTTATCGGCAACTGCCCGCGGTGCTCGACGAGCTGTTCACCAAGGGCGGCACGGTGATCGACAGCTCGCCGATGTATGGCCGCGCCGAGCAGACCACCGGTGAACTGCTGTCGATCCATGAACCGCGTTCGCCGGCGTTTCTGGCGACCAAGGTGTGGACACGCGGGCGCAAGGAGGGCATCGCACAAATGGAGCAGTCGTTCAGCCTGCTGCGCACCGAACGCATCGACCTGATGCAGATCCACAACCTGCTCGACTGGCAAACGCACCTGCCGACCCTGCGCGAATGGAAAGAGCAGGGGCGCATCCGCTACATCGGCATCACCCATTACACGTCCTCGGCTTACGATGAAGTCGAAGCGGTGCTGAAGAATGAGCAACTGGATTTTCTGCAAATCAACTACGCCCTCGATGATCGAGGTGTGGAGAAACGCATCCTGCCGCTGTGCCGTGAGCGCGGGGTGGCGGTGATCTGCAATCGGCCGTTTGGTGGCGGTGCTTTGCTGGGCCGGCTCAAGGGCAAACCTTTGCCGGCATGGGTGTCGGACGTCCAGGTCAGCAGCTGGCCGCAACTGGCGCTGAAGTTTCTGCTGGCGCATCCGGCGGTGACCTGTGTGATTCCGGGGACGAGCAATCCGCGTTATATGGCCGACAACGTCAGGGCCGG
Source organism: Pseudomonas sp. PB103 (assembly GCF_009764635.1). Lineage (NCBI taxonomy): Bacteria > Pseudomonadati > Pseudomonadota > Gammaproteobacteria > Pseudomonadales > Pseudomonadaceae > Pseudomonas > Pseudomonas sp. PB103. The sequence goes on from NZ_RWIL01000141.1 coordinate 17,983, forward strand.
ATTCGGGCCGATGCTCACCGACGCGCAGCGGCATCAGTTGATTGCGTTGGTGGGTTAGTCCGTGGCGATATCCAGCTTGTCGATGTGCTTGAAACGCTCCACCAGAAAGTCGATCAGGCTACGCACCCGTGCAGAACTGATGGCGATCTTTATGTGGGAGCGGGCTTGCTCGCGAAGGAGTCGTGTCAGCCAACATTTCGGGTGCCTGGCGCAGCGCTTTCGCGAGCAAGCCCGCTCCCACAGTAGATTGTGTTTTCTCAGAGAGGTTATGCCTGATTCAACTCCCGGCAATATCCAAAACATCTAAACAACTGTCAGATCTGACAGTTGGCGGAATTCTCTCTGCGATCAATCATGGGGGTCTACGGTTTCGACAAGGAAGACTCTCCATGAACATGGCCAGCCAAACGCTGACCGGCAGTGTCGCTGTCTGTCTGTTGGCAATTTCACTCAACGCTCAGGCAGAAACGGCGGAGTACATCTGTCTGGGTCAGGAGCGCGGACAAGAAATAACGGCGATTGCCGGCTCGGAGGCACAAGCCGTCGCGCTGGTTAAAACTCACTGGCGAACCGCCGGTTGTTTTAAGAAGTGATCGGCGCAATCAATCGCGATAGCGCAACGCCTCCAGCAACAACGCGAATGCCGGTGCCGCCTGACGCCGGCTCGGGTAGTAGAGGTGATACCCGGCGAATGTCGGGCACCAATCCTCAAGCACTTGCTGCAAGCGACCATCGGCCAGATACGGCTCGACAATGTTCTCCGGGATGTAGCTCAAACCGAAACCATCCAGCGCCGCATCAAGTAACGGGTAGACGCCGTTCAACGTGATCTGCCCGGATACTCGCACCTTCAGGCTTTCGCCATCCTTCTCGAACTCCCAGCTATACAGCCCGCCGTTGGTGGGCAGGCGCAAGTTGTTGCAGCTGTGGTCGGTCAGGTCGCGCGGGGTTTGCGGGGCGGGGCAGCGGGCGAAATACGCGGGCGAGCCAACCACCGCCATGCGCATGTCCGGGCCGATGCGCGTGGCGATCATGCCTTGCGCCACGTCTTCGCCCAAGCGCACGCCGGCGTCGAAACCCTGCCCGGCGATGTCGACGAAACCGTAATCGCAGCTGACTTCGACGGCGATGTCGGGGTATTGGGGCAGGAATTCCTTGAGCACCGGGCGCAGCAGCCAGTCCAGCGAATGGTCTGTGGCGTTGATGCGGATCTTGCCCGCCGGGGTTTCGCGCAGGTTGCTCAGGGCGGCCAGTTCCACTTCGATCTCTTCGAAACGCGGGCCGATGGTTTGCAGCAGGTGTTCACCGGCCTCGGTGGGAGAGACGCTGCGGGTGGTGCGCGTCAACAGGCGCAGGCCAAGGCGTGCTTCGAGCGCCCGAATGGTGTGGCTCAGCGCCGATTGCGAGACGCCGAGCTTGGCGGCAGCTTTGGTGAAGCTACGTTCACGGGCCACGGCGAGGAAGGCGAGCAGGTCGGTGGCGTTTTCTCGAAGCATTGATGAGTGTCCTGCATAAGTTTTTTCGAATTCTAGTCGATTATCAAAAGAGTGCGGGTCGGTAAAGTGATTGCATTGATTCTGAGGAGGACATTGCCATGAACCCGATTGCTGCTTCTGCGTTGACCCTGTCCCTGCTGGCGGGTGAGGTACAGGCCAATGAAAAACCCCGCGTGAGCGTTACGCCCAATGGCTCGCAACCTTCGGCCCGTGGCCCGGCGGATTGGTTCACCGGCACTGTGCGCGTCGATGCGCCGTTCAAGGGCTCTGATGAAGCGCGGGTCAGTGGCGCGACGGTGACATTTGAGCCGGGTGCGCGCACCGCTTGGCACACGCATCCACTGGGACAGACATTGATCGTCACCGCCGGGGCGGGGTATGTGCAGGAATGGGGGCAGCCGGTGCGCGACATTCGCCCGGGCGATACGGTGTGGATTGCGCCGGGCGCCAAGCATTGGCACGGTGCGGCAGCGACCACGGCCATGACCCACATCGCCATTGCTGAAGTGCTCGATGGCAAAGTGGTGGAATGGATGGAGCAGGTGAGCGCCGAGCAATACCCACAGATCGACTAATGGTCCATGTAGGAGCTGCCGCAGGCTGCAATCTTTTGACTTTGGATTTTTTAAAAGCAAGATCAAAAGATCGCAGCCTGCGGCAGCTCCTACAGAGTTATGTCATTTTGGGGAGTGAAGAGAGGATTTTATCGAGGGTGATCGGGTAATCCCGTACCCGCGCTCCGGTGGCGTTGTAGATGGCATTCGCCACCGCTGCGCTGACGCCGCAGATGCCCAGCTCACCGACCCCTTTGGCCTTCATCGGCGACGAGATCGGGTCGGTTTCATCGAGGAAAATCACCTCCTGATGGGGAATGTCGGCATGCACCGGCACCTCGTATCCGGCCAGGTCATGGTTGACGAAAAAGCCGAGCTTTTTGTCCACCGACAACTCTTCCATCAACGCCGCGCCGACGCCCATGGTCATTGCCCCGATCACCTGACTGCGCGCCGCTTTCGGGTTGAGAATTCGCCCAGCCGCGCACACCGCCAACATCCGCCGCACGCGCACCTCGCCGGTTGCTGCGTCCACCGCGACTTCGACGAAATGCGCGCCAAAAGTCGATTGCTGATACTGCTCGGCAAGGTCGGCGAACTCGATACTGTCCTCGGCCGTTATTGCGCCGTTTTGCGCCGCATTGCGCAGCGGCACATGCTTGTCGCCCACTCGTACCTGACCGTCGACAAACTCGGCTTGATCCGCCGGCAAACCCAACTTGCCGGCTACCGCCTCGCGCAGTTTCATGCACGCGGCGTAGACGCCGGCGGTCGAGCAGTTGGCGCCGAATTGCCCACCGGAGCCGGACGAAACGGGGAAGCTCGAATCACCCAGATGCACGGTCACATCCTTCAACTCAACGCCCATCATTTCCGCTGCCGTCTGCGCGATGATCGTATAGCTGCCGGTGCCAATGTCGGTCATGTCGGTTTCCACCGTGACCTTGCCGTCGCGCTCCAGCCGTACCCGCGCGCCGGACTTGACCAACAGGTTGTTGCGAATCGCCGCTGCCACGCCCATGCCGATCAACCAGCGACCTTCGCGGCGGGTGCCGGGTTGTGCCTTGCGTTGGTTCCAGCCGAACTTTTCAGCGCCGACTTGCAGGCATTCGATCAACTGTCGCTGAGAAAATGGCCGATCGGTTTTGACCGGGTCGACCTGCGTGTCGTTGAGGATGCGGAACTGAATCGGGTCGAGTTTGAGTTGCTCGGCCATTTCATCCATGGCCATTTCCAGCACCATCAACCCTGGGGTTTCGCCTGGCGCGCGCATGGAGTTGCCTTCTGGCAGATCCAGCGGTGAGAGACGCATGCTGACCAGACGATTTTCAGCGGCGTAGAGCAATTGGCTAGGCTGCGCGGCGACCTCGACCTTGCCTTCTGCAAGGTTGCCTGACCAGCCTTCGTGGGCAATGGCGGTGAGCTTGCCGTCCGCCGTCGCGCCCATGCGAATGTGCTGAATGGTGGCGGGGCGGTGGGTGGTGTTGTTGGCCATCTGCGGGCGGGCGAGGGCGACCTTCACCGGTCTGCCAGCCATACGCGCACCGAGGGCCGCAAGGATGGAGTCGGCGCGGATGAACAGTTTGCCGCCGAATCCGCCGCCGATGTAGGGCGAAATCAAGCGGACTTTTTCCTTGGGTAAACCGAGGGTGGCAGCGATGTCGGCAACGCTCCAGGCGATCATCTGATTCGACGTCCACAGGGTCAGTTGATCGCCTTTCCACGCGGCCAATGTCGCGTGTGGCTCCATCATCGCGTGGGACTGATCCGGCGTGGTGTAGGTCTGGTCGAACTGCACCGGTGCGGCAGCAAAAGCCTTGGCGAAATCGCCGTGTTTGACATCAGGCAACTCGTCTTTCGGCTCGACGCCTTGGTCGCGCACGCTGGCCAGGTCGAACTTGCCTTCGGCGGTAACGTAATCGACCTTGACCATTTGCGCAGCGGCGCGGGCCTGTTCGAAGGTCTCTGCGACCACCAGCGCTACGGCCTGGTGATAGTGCTGAATCTCGGGCCCGGCCAGCAATGGCGCGGCGTTGTATTTACCCTTGCCGAGTTTGCCGGCGTTGGCGGCGGTGACAATGGTCAGGACGCCGGGCGCGGCTTTGGCGTCCTCCAGATCGATGTTGTTGATCCGCCCCTTGGCGATGGCCGAGCCGACCATGAAGCCGTAAGCCTGATTGGCCACGGCCTCATGCTGCTCATAGGCATAAGGCGCCTGACCGCTGGTTTTCAACGGGCCTTCGACGCGGTCGGTGGCTTTGCCGACGACCTTCAACTGGTCGATCGGGTTGGTGGTGGCGGGCGTGTCGAATTTCATGCTTCGTCCCTCGCTTGGGCCAACACTGAGCCGAGCGTGCGCTCCACCAAGGTCAGTTTGAATTGGTTGTCATGGGTTGGCGTCGCACCGTCGAGCAGGCGTTGGCAGACGGCTTTTGCGCCTTTGGGCAGCAGCGCTTCGGCGGCCTCGACGCGCCATGGTTTCGGTGCAATACCGCCGACAGCGATGCGGCCACTGCCGTCCTTTTGCAGGATCAGGCCGACCGAAACCAAGGCGAACGCGTATGACGAGCGATCGCGTACCTTGTGATAAATGTGTGTGCCGCCGACGGGCGCCGGCAGTGTTACGGCGGTGATGAATTCGCCGGGCGTGAGGCTGGTTTCGATGTTCGGCGTGGTACCTGGCAACAGATGGAAATCGGCCATGGCGATGCTGCGTGTGCTGCCGTCAGGTTTGACCGTTTCAATCTGTGCATCCAGCGCGCGCATGGCGATGGCCATGTCGCTGGGGTGCGTGGCGATACAGGCGTCGCTGACACCGATGATCCCCAGTTGCCGACTGACTCCGCCAATCGCCGCGCAACCGCTGCCGGGTTGGCGCTTGTTGCAGGCCTGATTGCTGTCGTAAAAATACGGGCAGCGTGTGCGTTGCAGCAGGTTGCCGGCAGTGGTCGCCATGTTGCGCAGCTGTCCGGAAGCACCGGCAAGCAATGCACGGGAAAGCAAACCGTAATCCTTGCGCACGCGTTGGTCGGCGGCCAGATCGGTGTTGCGCACCAGCGCGCCGATGCGCAATCCACCTTCGGGTGTGGCCTCGATTTGATCAAGGCCCAAGTGATTGACGTCGATCAGGTGCAGCGGGGTTTCGATGTCGAGTTTCATCAAGTCGAGCAGATTGGTGCCGCCGGCAATGAAACGCGCGCCTTCGACTTGCGCGGCTTGCGCAGCGGCGGCGGGGGAATCGGCGCGGCTGTAGCTGAACGGTCTCATGCTGGCACCTCCGCGACTTCAGTGATGGCTTCGATGATGTTCGAGTAGGCGCCGCAACGGCAGATGTTGCCGCTCATGCGCTCTTGAAATTCCCGGGCGATCAACTGTGGCGCCTCGGTGAGGCTTTCACTGACGTGGCTTGGAATGCCGTCACGGATTTCCTTGATGACAGCCACTGCCGAACAGATTTGCCCTGGCGTGCAATATCCGCACTGATAGCCGTCGTGCTTGATGAACGCGGCTTGCATCGGATGCAGATTGTCGGGCATGCCGAGGCCTTCGATGGTGGTGACTTCGCTGCCGTCGTGCATCACTGCGAGGGTCAAACACGAGTTGATCCGCCGGCCATCGGCAATCACCGTGCAGGCGCCGCATTGGCCGTGGTCGCAGCCTTTTTTAGTGCCGGTCAGTTGCAGGTGTTCGCGCAGGGCATCGAGCAGGGTGGTGCGGGTGTCGACATCAAGCGCGCGCGGCTTGCCGTTGACGTTGATCGTCACTTTGCTCATGGCCGGTTGCTCCAGGTTGGCCGCGTAGGCCTTGAGGCTGATAAATGGCGGCATCGCGAATGCCGTGGCGGTCACGGCGCCGAGGATCAGAAATCCGCGTCGGGAAATCGTCATGGTTCGATTCCTTTTCTCTCTCAATCAGGGCAGCAGGGTCGTCGATGGCCCAAGCGGGCAGCCAGCGTGATCGCCGGTCTCGTTAAGGAGTGACTGCTGAAGAGAGGAAAAGGTTTTTGCGGATTTTCGCTATAGAGTTATGCGCAGGGCTCATCAATCGCAGGTGCGACACGACCCTCCTGTAGGAGTGAGCCTGCTCGCGATTGCGCCCTGTCAGCCAACCTAAGTGTTGAATGACATGGCCCCATCGCTGGCAAGCCAGCTCCCACAGGGTTGCATGTTGTGAGTGAGATTGTGTTTACAGCACAAATCTCTGTGGGAGCTGGCTTGCCAGCGATGGGGCCAGATCACCCAACCTCAATGCCCGCCAACCACCATGGAGGTGAACGGCGCCACGTAGGCCTGCAATGTCACCAATCCACCGACCAGTATCGCCAGCACGATCGAGTGGAAGAACACGTAGCGCAGAATCTCACCCTCATGCCCATACCAGCGGGTTGCGGTGGAAGCGACCACGATCGACTGCGCATCGACCATTTTGCCCATCACTCCACCCGAACTGTTTGCCGCCGCCATCAGCACCGGACTGATGCCGAGTTGCTCTGCCGTCACTCGCTGTAAACCGCCAAACAGCACGTTCGAGGCCGTATCGGAGCCGGTGAGCGCTACCCCGAGCCAACCGAGCAACGTGCCAAACATCGGGTAGAAAATCCCCGTCGCCGCAAACGCCAGCCCCATGGTTGCGTCAAGCCCCGAGTAGCGCGTAAGAAACCCCAGCGCCAGCATCGCCGCAATGGTGATCAGCGAAAAACGCACCACCCACAGCGTGCGCAGGTACTGCTTGATCAGTTGCGGAATGGAGTAGCCCATCAGCAATCCGCCGACGATTGCTGCCAGCAATATCCCGCTGCCAGTTGCCGTGAACCAGGTGAATTTGTACACGGCCTCTTCAGCCTTCGGCGCGGCCACTACCGGCGGGACTTTTTCGATCTGCAGGTGCAAAGAAGTGAAGATCACAGCCGGGGCGAAAATCGGGTTGGCTTCGTTGACCGGTTTGCCTTGCGGATCGAGCTTGGCCGAATGGGTGACTGGATCCATCGCCGGGCGCACGTCGAAGATGTTTTTGAAACCCTGCGTGCCCCAGGCAAATACGAACACGGTGAGGATGATCCACGGCATCCACGCACGCATGATGGCCGGGCGCGCCTGATCGCGGAATGCGGCGCTGGCGGTGACTTTCTCTTCATCGACTTTCGAGTTGTCGACCCGCCCGGAAAGCGCCGCCGAGGTGTGGATGGTCGCCGGTTTCCATACCTTCAAAAACAGCGTCAGGCAGGCCATGGAAATCAGTGCGGCGATCACGTCTACCAGCATCGGCCCGTGGTAGTTCGACACGAGAAACTGCGGCACGGCGAAACTGACGCCGGCCACCAGAATCGCCGGCCAGATTTCCAGCATCTTGCGCCATCCGGCAAACGCCCAGATCAGCCAGAACGGCACCAGCACCGAGAAGAACGGCAACTGCCGACCGACCATCATCGACAACTCCATTTCATCCAGCCCGGTGACTTTTGCCAGGGTAATAATCGGCGTGCCGAGTGCGCCAAACGCGACCGGAGCGGTGTTGGCGATCAGCGCCAGGCCAGAGGCTGCCAATGGCGAAAAGCCGAGCCCGATCAGAATCGCCCCGGTCACCGCCACCGGTGTGCCAAAGCCCGCCGCGCCTTCAAAAAACGCGCCGAAGCAGAAGGCGATCAGCAGCAACTGCAAACGACGGTCATCGGTGATTCGGGCAAGGGAATCCTGTAGCACTTTGAACGAGCCGTTCTCGGTGGTCAGGCGATGCAGAAAGATGATGTTGAGGACGATCCAGCCAATCGGCAACAAGCCATTTGCCGCGCCGAACAACGCCGCCGAGCCGGCCATGCTCGCCGGCATGCCGAAGGCGAAGATTGAAATCAACAGGGCCGATGCCAGCGCCAGCAGCGCTGCGAGGTGAGCCTTGACGTGGAAGAACGCCAGCGCCGCGAGCATCACCACCACCGGCACGGCGGCCATGAGCGTGGAGATCAACGGATTGTTGAACGGATCGTAGATTTGCTGCCAGACCATGGTCCACCTCTGCTTGTTGTTATTGAGGGCGCAGATCCATTGCGTGGGGCTAGGTAGCAAGGAGTATAGGTGGCATTTCGCCGCCGTCCGCACAGGGCCGGCGGGGCGACAAACGGTCGCTAGTGGCCAGTGAATCAACCTCGATTTGCCCGGTCGTATCTGCGGCTGCGCGCACCGCGTCCTGAAGGCGTGGGCAGCGTGGCCGATTCCGTCGTCAAGACCTTGGTTTTAGGGAAGTGTTGAATGAAGCGCGCTACAACGATGCTGCTGACCGTGACCGCCGCCGTTTTGCTCGGTGGCTGTGTGGCGGATTTTGATGATGACCACCGCCATGGCCGGCATTACGACCGCGACCATGGCCGTAATTACGACCATGACCGGCGTTGGGATGACCGTGACGATCGCCGCGATGGGCGTCGCTACTACCGTGATCGGGATGATGATTGATTGAACAGAAAAGGGCGTCCCGCGATGGGACGCCCTTTGTTGTTAAAAATGAGCGCTCGCCTGGACGCTGGATCGCGCAGGCACAGAGGCCTCGATGTCCAGCAAATGGGTGGCGAGAATGTCGCTCAGAAAGCGGAACTGATCGTTGATGCCCACCACTTCATTGCTGAAATGATTGGTGGCGGCGGGCATCAGCAGATCTTCGAAATCTTCGTTGAACAGCAGCGCCTGTGCTTTGTGCGACACCGCGTGCTGGTCGTAGTAGTTGCTGCCAAACACCGGGAAACTCACGGAGAGGGTGACGTGGGTGTGAATCATGTTGTGAACTCCTCGTTGTGTCTCGGATGGGGTAATCGTGCCTATCGTTGGCGGCGGGCGGAAGGCAATCGTGGCGATGGTGAATATCGACGACAGTGATGGTTCGGGTTTTTGTGTGAATTTGCGGGCCCCATCGCTGGCAAGCCAGCTCCCACAGGGTGCCATGTTGTGGCTAAGGTTATGTTTCCAACATAAGTCTTTGTGGGAGCTGGCTTGCCAGCGATGAGGCCGGTACATCCACCATCAGGCCCGGCTGATCCACCTATAATCAAAACTGCCTCTTCCTCATTCAAAGGACGCCCTCACCGTGAACCTGCGTGCGCTGGTCGTCGCCGCACTGTTCCTGCTGGCCGGCTGCGCCACGTCGGCGCGGGCCCCGGTGTCAGCGCCGCAGGCCGTGGTGGTTTCGCCTGCGACCTGGCAGCAGATCGACCGCGAAATCGTCAGCGCTTCGCAACAGGCCACCGAGCAGGTCAAGCTGTTCGCCCGTGGCTCGATGGAACATTGGCGTACTCGCGTCTATGAGCAAACTGAAGAAAATTTCATCCCGTGGTTCAGCAGCTACTGGACGCAGGAATGGCTGTCGATGAAGGTCAGTTGGTACACGATCAGCGCTGGCGGAGAGCAGGATGCTTCGGCCAAGCGTCTGGCGACGTATCTGCTTGAGCAATATCAGGAAAAAGTGCTGGCGCCGGTGGCGGTGGAGATTGATCCAGATGCGATTCTGGGTCAGGCCACGGCGTTCTATGCGCAGTTGATGGCGCAGCAAATGCCGCTCATCGCCCAACGCCATGGCGTGCCGGTTGCGCAGCTCAATGGCCGTCTGCAAAAGATTCCGGCGATTGCCCTCGGCCCGCCCCCGGCGCGCGATGCTTCGCTGTTTCAGGTCATCAGCACCGAACCGCTGAACACCTTGCCGGCCTATGCCGCGCTGATCGACAAGATTCATACCGATGGCGGCGCCAAGGGCATTGCCTCGACCGACGCCGGCATGGCGCCGGTGGCCAAGCGGGCCAGCCAGCGCATTGAAGCGGAAATGGCGCCTCGCAGTGCGGCGAGTGCCGTCGCCGCTGCCGCGGGCAAGCTCGCCGGGGCAATGATCTCGGTGGGCGTGGTGGGCATCCGCGCGATCATTCAGGCCAACGATCGCCCTGACAGCGAAGCGCTGATCCGCAGCAGCCTGGGCAACACCTTCGACAAGGCCTGGTTGAAACTGGTGCAGAATCCGACCACCGGTGTCATGGCGGGTACGCTGCACATGGCCGGGCAGATCGAGCGCAATCTCGGGGCGAGTGACGCGCCGTCGGTCGGGTTGGGTGCCAATCGTGTCGAATGGCAGCCACCGCAATCGACCAATCAGCAGATCGAACCCAACGTGCAAGGAGAATGATCATGGCTTACATCGATATTTTTGTAGCACCCGTGCCGACCGCCAATCGTGAGCAGTACAAGCAGCACTGCATCATTGCCGCCAAGCTGTTCAAGGAATACGGCGCCCTGAGCGTGGTCGAGTGTTGGGGTGATGACGTGCCGGACGGCAAGCTCACCTCGTTCCCGATGGCAGTGAAACTCAAGGACGGCGAGACCGTAGCGTCCGGCTGGCTGATCTGGCCCGACAAAGCCACCCGCGATGCCGGCATGGCAAAAATGATGGAAGACCCGCGCATGCAACCGGACGTCAACCCGATGCCCTTCGACGGCCAGCGGATGATCTACGGCGGCTTCCAGGACCTCCTCGAACCCTGAACCACGCACACACCCCTGTAGGAGCTGCGGCACGCTGCGATCTTTTGATCTTTTTTTACAATCAACATCAAAAGATCG